>NZ_JBHZAV010000002.1:0-125712 GCF_042754445.1 Embleya sp. NPDC059213 | reverse complement strand
CGGGGCTCACGCGCGGGCGGGCGTTCGCCGGGCGAACGGCCCCGGCTGCCGTTCGCCGGGCGAACGTCGGTCAGCGGCTGGGCACCGCCAGCAGGAGTGCGAAGCGGTTGCGGGTGTCGGTCCACCACTGGCGGACGGTGAAGCCCGCGTCGGCCAGTTCGACGAGCAGGGCCTCGTGGCGGAACTTGGTGGAGATCTCGGTACGCAGGAGTTCGCCGCCGGCGAAGTCGACGGAGAGGTCGACGACCGGGATCTTGACGGTCTGGTCGACGCGCGAGCGCAGGTGCATCTCGATCCGCTCCGCCTCGGCGTTCCACAGGGCGACATGGTCGTAGGCGTCGGGGTCGAAGTCGGCGTCGAGTTCGCGGTTGAGCACGTGCAGCACGTTCTTGTTGAAGGCGGCGGTGACGCCCTGGCTGTCGTCGTAGGCGGCCACCAGCACGTCCGGGTCCTTGACCAGGTCGACGCCGAGCAGCAGGGTGTCGTCGGCGCTCAGGGCGCGGCGCAGGATGCGGTAGAAGTCCGTGCGCTGGGCCGGGTCGAGGTTGCCGAGCGTGCTGCCCAGGAAGCTGAGCAGGCGCGGGCCGGGTTCGTCGGCCAGGGCCAGGTCGTGTTCGAAATCGGTGACCGTGGCCGCGACCCGCAGTGCCGGGTAGTCCCGACACAGCGCCTCGCCGGCCTGGATCAGCGCCGAGTCGCTCACGTCCAGCGGCACATAGCGGTCCAGCGTGCCGGCGGCGGTGAGCGCGTCCAGGAGCAGCCGGGTCTTGCGGGAGGAGCCGGAGCCGAGCTCGATCAGGGTGTGCGCCCGGGTGACGGCGGCGATCTCGGCGGCGCGCCGGGTGAGGATCTCCTGTTCGGCGCGGGTGGGGTAGTACTCGGGCAGGTGGGTGATCTCCTCGAACAACTCGCTGCCGCGCGCGTCGTAGAACCATTTCGGTGGCAGCGACTTGCTCGGCGCCGTCAGGCCCCGGAGCACGTCGGCGCGCAGGGTGCTGTCGAAGTAGTCGGCGGGCAGCCGGTGATCGAGGGTGAAGCGGCTGTTCATGGGACGCCGTTCCTGTGGGGCGGATGACGGACGTGCGGCGACGGCCCGGACCGGGCGGATCGCGGCGATGCGGACACCGCTGCGGGTGGCCAGGAGGAGCGAGTGTTCGGGTACCTCGCACCACCGGCCCCAACCGTCGCCGGTGTTCTCGTCGGGCTCGGAGGCCACCAGGACCCGCCCGGGGGCGGTGCGGTACCAGAGGGTGTCCCCGTATCGGGTCGCGAAGACGGTGCCGCCGTCGGTGAGCAGCAGGTTGAGCCGGGCGCCCGGACGCACCTCGGCGATCTGGCGGACCAGCGCGCTCACCGCCCCGCCGACGGGCTCGCGCCGGCGGATGCGGCGCGCGAGCATGGCCCACAGCAGTGCCGAGTCGCACCGGGTCTCCAGGGCCAGCAGGTCGGCCGGATCGAGCGCGGGCCCGATCGGCAACCTGGTCCAGTCCGGGATCGCGCCGTTGTGGCTGAACAACCAGCGGCCGTCCCGGAACGGCGCCGCCGCGGCGGCGTCGGCACTGGTCCCGGCGGTCGCGCTGCGCACGGCGGCCAGGAACGCGCCGCTGCGCACGGTGCGGGCCAGATCGGGCAGGTTCGGGTCGGCCCAGATCGGCAACGCGCGCCGGTAGCGGGCGGGTTCGACGTCCACAGCGGCCTCGGCCGCGCCGGTGGGCTGCTCCGACGCGGCCGGCCCGCCCGGATACCAGCCGAAGCCGAAGCCGTCCACGTTGACCGTCCCGTACCGCTGCCGACGCGGCGCCCAGGACTGCTCGTAGAGGCCGTGCGCCGGGTCGACCAGCACCTCGGCGAGGGTGACCTCCGGGCCCAGATAGGCCAGATGACGGCACATCAGCGGCCGTCCCGGGGAGCCGCGTCGCGGGCGGTCCGGAAGCCGGCGAAGATCTGCCGACGAATCGGCAGGTCCCAGTTGCGGAACGTGCCCCGGGCGACCACTTCGTCGACCCCGAACGCGCCGCCGCGCAGCACCTTGTGTCCGGGGCCGAAGAACACCTCGGAGTACTCCCGGTACGGGAACGCCGCGAACCCGGGGTAGGGCAGGAAGTCCGAGGCGGTCCACTCCCAGACGTCGCCCAGCAACTGCCGGGCCCCACAGGCCGCGGCGCCCGCCGGGTACGCGCCGGCGGCCGCCGGTCGCAGGTGCCGTTGGCCCAGGTTGGCGTGCTCGGGGGTGGGCTCCGCGTCGCCCCACGGAAACCGCCGCGAGCGCCCCGCGGCCGGATCGTGCCGGGCCGCCTTCTCCCACTCGGCCTCGGTCGGCAATCGCCGGCCGGCCCAGCGGGCGTAGGCGTCGGCCTCGTACCAGCACACGTGCAGGACCGGCTCGTCCAGCGGCACCGGCTCGACACGGCCGAACCGTCGGCGCAGCCACGTGTCGCCGTCCCGATGCCAGAACAGCGGGGCGGTGAGGTCGGCCTCCCGTCGATGGCGCAGGCCCTCCGGACTCCACCAGCGGGACTCGGCATAGCCGCCGTCGGCGATGAACTCCAGGTAGTCCCCGTTGCTCACCGGCACGGTGTCCAACCAGAACTCCGGTACGTCCACGACGTGCGCGGGTCGTTCGTTGTCCAACGCCCACGGATCGGTGTCCGTACCCATCTCGAACGGGCCCGCCGGGATCAGGACTTCGCTCGCCAGGGTGTCGGCGTCGGTCGCCCCGGGGGGTGCGGGGGCGTGCAACACCGGCTCACCGAGTCGGAGTTGGTGGGTCGCCAGCATGGTCTCGTCGTGCTGCTGTTCGTGCTGGGCGAGCATGCCGAACACGAATCCGTCGGCCAGCAGCGGATCGCCGCCGGTGCCCAGATCGGCGGATTCCAGTACGCGTGCCGCGAGTTCGCGCACCCGGCCGACGTACTCCCGGGCCTGCTCGGGATCGAGCAGCGGCAACGCGGGCCGATCCGCGCGCGGGTGTCGGAACGCGTCGTAGAGCGGGTCCAGGTCCGGGCGCAGCGCGGGTTCGCCTCCCGCGCGGCGGACCAGCCACAGCTCCTCCTGGTTGCCGATGTGCGCCAGGTCCCAGACCAGGGGTGACATCAACGGGGAGTGCTGCGCGGCCAGTTCCTTGTCGGTCAGGCAGTCGGTCAGGGCCAGCGTGCGGTGCCGGGCCCGGGTCAGCGCGGCCGCGGCTATCGACCGGCGGTCGGCGGGCGGGGGTTCGACGGGGGCCTCGATCGGCCCGGTGGCCGCCGTGGACCGGGCGGCTCGGGTCGTCGCCGGTCCGGACCGCTTCGACTGCTTCGACGCCTTCGACGGCTGCGATGGCTTCAACGACTTCATCGTCCGGTCCTTTCCAGCAGGTCGTCCGCGGGACATCGGCCCCGTTCGGCGTAGCGCCGGGTGAATTCGGCGACGGTCGCCCGGAGCGCGCCGGGGGCGTCGGCGTCGGCCAGGGCGTTCTCGGTGGCGGCGAAACAGGCCCGAACGGCCTTGCCGAGTACCGGATCGGCGGGTCCGAGTCGGGCGGCCCGGCTCCAGAGCGAGTCGGTCGGTACGGCCGAGCCGTTCGGACACAGCGGCTCGGTCGCCTCCCACGCGGCCTCGGCCGCGGCGGGATCGTCCAGCAGCGTGGCGGCCACGGCGGCGGGGACGACCCAGTCGTCACCGCACTGGGCGTCGATCATCCGCAATTCCAGCCAACCGCGCGGGCGAACCGGCGGGAAGAGCGTGGTCAGGTGGTAGTCGAGGTCCTCCAGGGTGGGTGGGCGCACACCGGGTGCGCCGCGCAGCCAGGAGCGGAAGGTCAGCCCCTCGGGTGCGGCCCAGCCGTCCGCGGAAGCACCGCGTACACACAGCAGCGGGGCGTCCAGTGCGTAGCACGCCCAGACGGCGCGCGGATCGGGGTCGCTTCCCGGCGGTGCTCCCGGCGGCCGGGTGCGGCCGGGGTCCATCCGGGCCCAGACGAGTTGTCGGGTCGACCGCCATCCGGTCGGTTTGCCCTGCCACAGCGGCGAGTTGGCGAACGCGGCGACCAGTACCGGGCCGAGTCGGTGGGTCAGTTCCCACCGCGATCGATAACCCCGGCGGCCGTCGCCCTCCTCACCCGCGTCCAGGTTGACCTGCACGGACGCGGTGCCGCGCATCATCATCCGGCCCCATGAGCCGTCCCGGTCGAAGTACGCCTCCATCGCCCGGTAGCGGGGATGGTCCACCACTCGTGGTGGGTCCTGATACGGCTCCAGGCCGTGGCCGGCGAGTACCAGTCCGTTCGCGGCCAGCGCCTGCTCCAGGGCGGCCGTGTCGGCCCGGAGGTCTTCGGCGCATCGGGCGAGCGATGTGGCGGGCGGTGAACTCAGCTCGACCTGCCCACCCGGCTCACGGGTCAACCTGCTGCCGAACGGCGGCCCCTTCGCCTTCAGCGGGGCCAGGGCCTCGTCCAGCCGCTCCGGCGCCACCTCCCGGCGGGCGTCGGCGCCGTCGTGCACGATCCATTCCAACTCGATCCCGACCCGTGCGGGTGGGCCGGTCTTGAAGCACACGCCGTGTACGTGGGCCTGTGCGTCGTCCTCCTTCAGAGCGGTAGCCATCGCTTCACTCCTTCACTCACTCCATCGTGTGGCCCCGGGTTCGGTCCCACACATGGCCCCCAGTTTGTCCCTCACGTAACTTTCCCGCTCTGCTGTACCCGTCGAATGCGACCGGAACACCCGTACCCCCGTGAAGCCCGAACCACGCCCGGATGGCGCCCGCGCGCCCCCCGGCGAGACGAACCGGTTGTCCGGGGCCGATCCGCGCGCAGCCGTTCGGTGGCGGCGGGGCGGCGGGCGGTTTCGGGCGCGCCGAAGGGCGGCACCGCAGGGCGGGCCGCTCGGGGGTGGCCGCCGGCCGCCTCCGCGGGGGCGTCGTCGACGACGCCGCCGATACGGCCGCGCGAGTGAGACCTACGAGGCCAACCGCTCACCTGCGGTGTGACCGGAGCCGATCGGGGCGACACCATGTTCGGGCGGGTTGATCTCGGCCCACACCGCGTCGAGGGAGAGGCCGAGGACGTCGGCGATCGCCGCGATGGTCGGGAAGGCCGGGGTCGCCACGCGGCCCGTCTCGATCTTGCGGAGGGTCTCCGGCGAGACACCCGCGTCGAGCGCGGTCTCCAGCATCGAGCGTTCTCCCCGGGCGCGACGCAGCAGGGCGCCGAGGCGTTCGCCGCGCTCGACCTCCGCGGGAGTAAGGGGCAATCTGACCATGGCGCCGATTCTAATACCGGTACAGTTAGACCGGTATAGTTATTGGAAACGCAAGGAGGACGCCCCATGATCGAGATCCTGAACCGCGCCGAACTGGCCCGGGCCAAGGACACCGGCGCCCTGGTCGCCGACATCCTGCGGACCGTGAGGAGCCGCTGCACGGTCGGCACGAACCTGCTGGACATCGACCGGTGGACGCAGCGCATGATCGTCGAGGCCGGCGCGCAGTCCTGCTACGTCGACTACGCGCCGTCCTTCGGACGCGGGCCGTTCGGCCACTACATCTGCACGGCCGTCAACGACGCGGTGCTGCACGGACTACCCCACGACTACGCGCTGGCCGACGGTGATCTGTTGACCCTCGACCTCGCCGTCTCGCTGGGCGGCGTCGCGGCGGACTCCGCGATCAGCTTCATCGTGGGCGACTCGAAGCCCCCGGAGAGCGTCGCGCTGATCGACGCGACCGAACGCGCGTTGAGCGCGGGGATAGCCGCCGCCCGGCCCGGGGCTCGGACCGGCGACATCTCGCACGCGATCGGCTCGGTCCTCGGTGCGGCGGGATACCCGATCAACACCGAGTTCGGCGGCCACGGCATCGGATCGACGATGCACCAGGACCCGCACATTTCGAACACCGGGCGGCCCGGCCGCGGGTACAAGCTGCGCCCGGGGCTGCTGCTGGCCCTGGAGCCGTGGGTGATGGCGGACACCGCCGAGCTGGTCACCGATGCCGACGGGTGGACGCTCCGAAGCGCGACCGGCTGCCGGACGGCACACAGCGAGCACACCGTCGCCATCACCGAGGACGGAGCCGAGATCCTCACCCGTTGACGCCCGCCCGGCGGACCGGGAGCGCGCCGGCCCGTAGGTACGAAGGGCGGGACAGCGGCCCTGCGGCCCCGCCCCGCCCCCTGTAACCGCGCCGCCCCCGAGGAGGCTTCGACCTACTCGGGCAACTTCGCCGCCGCCGCCCGATCCAGCAGCCACAACGTCGCGCCGGTGCCGTACGCCCCGGCCGCCGGGGTCTCGGCCGCGTCCGAGGAGGCCCGGGCCGTCGCCACCGCGTCCGCCTTGTCCTCGCCCGCCGCGAGCAGCCACACCTCGTGGGCGGCTCGAATCGCCGGGAAGGTCAGCGTGATCCGGGTCGGCGGCGGCTTGGGGGCCTCGCGAACCGCGACCACCGTGCGCACCGACTCCGCCGTCGCGGCGAAGCCCGGGAAGAGCGACGCCACATGCGTGTCGGGGCCGACCCCGAACATGGCCAGCGTGAACGCCGGCACCGCCGCGCCGTCCGGCGCGGCGGCGGCCAGTTCGGCCGCATAGCGCCGCGCCGCCGCGTCCACGTCGTCGCCGTCCGGACCGTCACTGGCCGGCATCGCGTGCACCAGCTCCGGCAACACCGGGACCGTGTCCAGCAACGCCTCGCGCGCCTGCGTCTCGTTGCGGTCGGGGTGACCCGCCGGCAGGAAACGCTCGTCGCCCCACCAGATGTGCAGCCGATCGAAGTCGATCGCGCCCAGCGTGGGCGTGAGCGACAACTCGTGCAACAACGCGTTGCCGTTGCGCCCACCGGTGAGCACGATGTGCGCGACGTCGAACTCGGCCTGGGCGTCGGCGACCCGCTGGATCAGGCCGGTCGCGGCCGCCTTGGCCATCAGCGCCGTGTCGGCGTGCACCCGGACCGGGCCGTGAGCGCTCACGCGCCGTCGCCCTTCTTCTTCCGGCCGGCGCGCGGCGCGGCCTCGCCCTTGTCGACCGCCTTGCGGGTGGCGACCCGCCGGCCGGCCGCCGCGCTCGACGTGCGCTTGAGCGGCGGAGCCGTACCGACGTCCGTGGTCGCCCGAGGGCGCGGCGCCTCGCCCTCCTCGATCCGCTCCACGTCCTGCACCGGCGTCTGGGACACCGCCGGCTCCGTGAAGGAGGCCGCGGAGGGCACCCGGGCCGCCTCCAACGCGGCGCGGGCCAGCGTCGCCGCGTAGACATCGTCCGGGTCCAGTCGGCGCAGTTCCTCGGCGACCAGGTCGGATGCCTCGCGGCGCTTGAGCGCGACCACCCGGTCCGGCTGGCCGGGCGAGGACAACGACGCCATCATCCCGTCCGGACGGTCGATCACGATCTCGCCGTCCTCGGTCACCAGCGTCACCGAGGTGATCCCGGGACCACCGGTCTCGGTCCGCTCGACCTCGACCTCCAGGCGGTCGGTCAACCACAGCGCGAGCAGTTCCGCGCTCGGGTTGCCCGCCTTCGCGCCGACCTTCGCGCGCAGGATCCGGCTGTACTTCTGGTCCAGCGCCGCGGCCAGCAGGCTGCGCCACGGCGTGGTCCGGGTCCAGGCCAGGTCGGTGTCACCCGGCGTGTACGCGCTCGCCCGCAGCCGCAGCACATCGGCGCGGCGCGGCGGCGCGGCGGCGTCGGTCACCCGCCGCGTGGCCAGCGCACCGAGCAGGTCCTTGCTGGGCACCTCCGGCGCGCGTCCGGGCCACCACACCACGACCGGCGCGTCCGGCAGCAGCAGCGGCAACACCACCGACTCGGCGTGGTTGGCCAACTCGCCATGCATGCGCAGCAGTACGGTCTCGCCCACGCCCGAGTCGCCGACCCGGACCTCGGCGTCCAGGCGCGGCGCGATCTCCGCTCCCGGCCGGCCGATCACCACCAGGATCCGGGACGGGTGCTCGCGGGCGGCCGTGCTCGCGGCCTTCATCGCGTCGTACTGGTTGGCCTCGTCGGTGACGATGACCAGGGTGAGCACCATGCCGAGGGTGGGGCTGCCCATTCCTCGGCGGGCCTCCACCAGCGCGGCGTTGATCTTGCTCGATTTGGTGTCCGTCAGATCGATCATCATGGGCGGCGCCAGCTCCGTCCGTCACGTGCGAGCATCTCGTCGGCCGCGTCGGGACCCCAGGTCCCGGACACGTAGGGTTCGGGCTTGCCGTGCTGTGCCCAGTGCTCCTCGATCGGGTCGAGGATCTTCCAGGACAGCTCGACCTCCTCGTGCCGGGGGAACAGCGGCGCGTCGCCGAGCAGCACGTCGAGCAGCAGTCGCTCGTACGCCTCCGGGCTCGACTCGGTGAACGACTCGCCGTACGCGAAGTCCATGTTGACGTCGCGCACCTCCATCGCGGTGCCCGGCACCTTGGAGCCGAAGCGCACCGTCATGCCCTCGTCCGGCTGCACCCGGATGACCAGGGCGTTCTGGCCCAGTTCCTCGGTCGCGGTGGCGTCGAAGGGCAGGTGCGGCGCGCGCTGGAAGACCACCGCGATCTCGGTGACCCGGCGGCCGAGCCGCTTGCCCGCGCGCAGGTAGAACGGCACGCCGGCCCAGCGCCGGTTGGCGATCTCCAGCTTGATCGCGGCGTAGGTGTCGGTGCGCGAGTCCGGCGGGATGCCGTCCTCTTCGAGGTAGCCCTTGGCCAGTTCGCCGCCCTGCCAGCCGCGGGTGTACTGGGCCCGGACGGTGCCGCGCGACAGGTCGTCGGGCAGCTTGACCGAGCTGAGCACCTTGAGCTTCTCGGCCACCAGCGAGTCGGCGTCGAAGGAGACCGGCTCCTCCATCGCGGTGAGTGCGAGCAGTTGCAGCAGGTGGTTCTGGATCACGTCGCGCGCGGCGCCGATGCCGTCGTAGTACCCGGCCCGGCCGCCGATGCCGATGTCCTCGGCCATGGTGATCTGCACGTGGTCCACGTACGACCGGTTCCACAGCGGCTCGAACATGGTGTTGGCGAAGCGCAACGCCATGATGTTCTGGACGGTTTCCTTGCCCAGGTAGTGGTCGATCCGGAAGACCGCCTCGGGCGGGAAGACCTCGTCGACGACCTTGTTCAGCTCGCGCGCGCTCTTGAGGTCGTGCCCGAACGGCTTCTCGATCACCACCCGGCGCCACGAGTCGGCCCTGGGGTCGGCGAGTCCGTGCTCCTTGAGCTGGCGGACCACCTCGGGGAATGCCTTCGGCGGCACCGACAGGTAGAACGCGTGGTTGCCCTGGGTGCCCTGCTGCTCGTCCAGCTCGTCGATCGTCTGGCGTAGCTGGTCGAACGCCTTGCCGTCGTCGAACTCGCCCTGGACGAACCGGAATCCCTCGGAGAGCTGCTGCCAGACCTCTTCCCGGAAGGGAGTTCGCGCGTGTTCCTTGACCGCCTCGTAGACGACCTGGGCGAAGTCCTGGTTCTCCCAGTCGCGTCGGGCGAACCCGGTCAGCGCGAAGCCCGGCGGCAGCAGGCCGCGGTTGGCCAGGTCGTAGATCGCCGGCATCAGCTTCTTGCGGGACAGGTCGCCGGTGACGCCGAAGATGACCAGGCCGGACGGGCCCGCGATGCGCGGGAGTCGGCGGTCCTGCGGGTCGCGCAGCGGGTTCTCCGGCCACACGGCCGGCTCGGGCTTGCCGGCTTTGGGGCTCATCGAGCCACTCCGTCCGCGAGGGCGCGGGCGGCGTCGAGCAGTTGCCCGAGTCCGGCCGCGCGGTCGGTCAGGTGCAGGCGCAGCACCGGGCGCTCGCGCGAGGTGATCGCGCCGAGGTCGCCCAGCGCCTGGGCCAGTTGCAGCCGGCCGAAGCTGTAGGGCTTGGCCGGCACGTCCAGGTCCTCGGCGTTGGCGCCGGTGATCTGGAGGAACACGCCGACCGCGGGCCCGCCCTTGTGGAACTGGCCGGTGGAGTGCAGGAATCGGGGCGCCCAGCCGAAGGTGACCTGCTCCCCGTCCAGTGCCTCGGCCAGCAACGGGCGCAGCCCGGGCGCGTCGGTGTCGCCGAGCCGGTCCAGGTAGGCCATCACCGCGAGGTAGCCGTGGTCCGGCACCGTCGCGAGCAGCGCGCGCAGCGCACCGGGCAGATCGCTCGCGCCGTCGAGCAGCGCGGCGTCGCCGTGCACCTCGACCGCGCCGTCGACGAAGGCGGGGGTGCCCACCGGCAGCGGGCCGTCGTCGCCGGCGCGGGTCAGCAACGCGCCGGTGTTGTCCTTGGATTCCTGCACGTTCGGCTGGTCGAACGGGTCGATGCCGATCACCCGACCGGCGATCGCGGTCGCGTACTCCCACAACAACAACTGCGCGCCCAGCGGACCGGAGACGCGCAGGTCGGCCTTGAGCCGGTCGATGTCCTCGTCGCCGATCACGGTACGCACCGCGTCGTCGCCCACCGCGTGGTCGAAGCCGGGCGCCTCCACACCCTCGACCACGACCGGCAGGATGCCGCGGCCCTGCTTGCCGGTGGACTCGGCGATCAACTGCTCGGCCCAGTCGCCGAAGCCGACGATGTCGCCGGTGTCGGCGAGCACGAGCTTGTCCCGGCCGTGGTTGGCGGCGGCGCCGAGCACCACGCCCAGCAGCAGGCCCGGGTTGTCCCGGTCGCCGGCCAGCGCGGGGGCGAGCGCGGCGGCGTCGTCGAGGAGTCGCTCGACGTCCACGCCGGCCAGCGCGCTGGGCACCAGGCCGAACGCGGTCAGCGCCGAATAGCGGCCGCCGACGTTGGGGTCGGCGAGCACGATCGTGTAGCCGGCGTTGCGCGCGGTGTTCTCCAGCGGCGAGCCCGGGTCGGTGACGACCACGATCCGGCCGGCCAGTTGGTCGTTGGTGAGGCCCTCGTCCAGGAACGCCTGTTCGAACGCGCGGCGGTGGCTGTCGGTCTCCACGGTGCCGCCGCTCTTGCTGGAGACGACCACGACGGTGCGCTCCAGGTCCTCGCCGAGCGCGCGGCGGACCTGGGCGGGGTCCGTGGTGTCCAGCACGGTGAGCTTCTTGCCGTAGGTGGCGGTGATCACCTCGGGCGCCAGCGACGAGCCGCCCATGCCGGCCAGGACCACGTGGTCCAGGCCCTCGGCGCTCAGGCGCTCGCGCAGTTCGGCCAGTTGCGGCAGCAACGCGCGCGAGGAGGCGGGCAGGTCCACCCAACCCAGGCGGATCGCGGCCAGCGATTCGGCCTCCGGGCCCCACAGCGTGGCGTCGGAGGCGACCAGGCGCGCGGGCGCCTTGTCCACGACGCAGGCGGTGAGCACTTCGGCGACTGCGACGGCGTGCGATAGATCACCGGAAACGGTGACGTCCACGCCGCCGGCGGTCACGCGTTCGTCGTTTGCGTGTACCACGGGCGGTCAGCCCTCCTGTTAATGGGGTGGGAGTGTGCTGAAATCATGCCCTGATTGCGTGGAGTATCCGTCTCGTCGCCGCCGAACGGGTCACCCGCGGCGGCGACGGGACGAATGGGTGCTGCACCGGTCGGCGAGGGAGGCCGACCGGGTGTCACGGTCGTGGGTCCGCGGGGCGGTCAGCCCTTGGCGAGGCGATCCAACTCGCCCTGCACGGACGCGAGCAGCTCGTTCCAGGAGGTCTCGAACTTCTCGACACCCTCCTCTTCGAGCAGGTCCACGACCTCGTCGTAGGAGATTCCGAGCTTGGCGACCGCGTCCAGGTCGGCCTGCGCCGACTCGTACGTGCCGTGCACGGTGTCGCCGGTGATGGCGCCGTGGTCGGCGACGGCGTCCAGGGTGGCCTCGGGCATCGTGTTCACGACGCCCTTGACGACCAGGTCGTCCACGTACATCGTGTCGCGGTACGCCGGGTCCTTGACGCCGGTCGAGGCCCACAGCGGGCGCTGCGGGCGGGCGCCGGCGGCGGCGAGGGCCTGCCAGCGCTCGGTGCCGAAGACCTCTTCGTACGCCTGGTAGGCCAGTCGCGCGTTGGCGACGGCGGCCTTGCCGGCCGCGGCCTTCGCCTCGTCCGTGCCGAGCGCCTTGAGCCGCTTGTCGATCTCGGTGTCCACCCGGGACACGAAGAAGGACGCGACGGACTCGATCCCGGAGATGTCCAGGCCGGCCGCGCGGGCGCGCTCGATGCCCTCGACGTAGGCCTCCATCACCTCGCGGTAGCGAGCCAGCGAGAAGATCAGCGTGACGTTGACGCTGATGCCCTCGGCGAGCGCCTGCGAGATCGCGGGCAGGCCGGCCTTGGTCGCCGGGATCTTGATGAACAGGTTCGGCCGGTCCACCAGCCACCACAGTTGGCGGGCCTCGGCGATGGTCGGCTCGGTCTTGTGCGCGAGGCGCGGGTCGACCTCGATCGACACCCGGCCGTCGACACCGTTCGTCGCGTCGTAGACCGGACGCAGCACGTCGCAGGCCTGGCGCACGTCGGCCGCGGTGATCATCCGCACGGCCTCTTCGACGGTCACGCCGCGCACCGCGAGGTCGCGCAGTTGGGCGTCGTAGACGTCGTTGCCGGTGATCGCCTTCTGGAAGATCGCCGGGTTGGTGGTCACGCCGACGACCTCGCGGTCGCGGACGAGTTCGTGCAGGTTGCCGGACTCCAGCCGCGTCCGGCTCAGATCGTCGAGCCATACGGCCACGCCCTCGGCGGACAGGCGACGCAGGGGTTCCGTCATGACAATTGGCTCCTTCTCGAGTCGGCGGCCGGGTCCGGCTGCCTCTTGGGCGACGGATCGGCGCCCGGCACGGGCGGTGCCGGGCGGGTGTTCCCACCCGACACCGCCCGTGGGCTTACGTGATCTTCAGCTACCGGCGTGCGCCAGGGATTCCCGGGCGGCCGAAACGACCGCCTCGTGGGTCAGCCCGAACTCCGCGAACAGCTTCTTGTAGTCCGCGGAAGCGCCGAAGTGCTCCAGCGAGACGATCCGGCCCGCGTCGCCGACCAGCTCGCGCCAGCCCTGCGCGATGCCCGCCTCGACGGACACGCGCGCCTTGACCGACGGCGGCAGCACCTGCTCGCGGTACGCCTGGTCCTGCGCCTCGAACCACTCCAGGCAGGGCAGCGAGACGACCCGGGTCGGCACGCCCTCGGCCTCCAGGACCTCGCGCGCCGCGACCGCGATCTGCACCTCGGAACCGGTGCCGATCAGGATCACCTGCGGCGTGCCGCTGGACGCCTCGGCCAGCACGTAGCCACCGCGCGCGGTGCCCTCGGCCGGGCCGAACTCGGTGCGGTCCCAGGTCGGTACGTCCTGGCGGGTGAGCAGGAGGCCGGCCGGGCGGTCGGTGGTCTCCAGGATCTTGCGCCACGCCACCGCGACCTCGTTGGCGTCCGCCGGGCGGACCACGTCCAGGCCGGGGATCGCGCGCAGCGCCGCGATGTGCTCGATCGGCTGGTGGGTCGGGCCGTCCTCGCCCAGACCGATCGAGTCGTGCGTCCACACGTAGGTGGTGGGCAGCTTCATCAGCGCGGCCAGCCGCACGGCCGGGCGCATGTAGTCGCTGAACACCAGGAAGGTGCCGCCGTAGATGCGCGTCCCGCCGTGCAGCGCGATGCCGTTCATGGTCGAGCCCATGGCGTGCTCGCGGATGCCCCAGTGCACGGTCCGGCCGTAGGGGTTCGCGCCCTTGAGCGGGTTGCCCTCGGGCAGGAACGAACTGCCCTCGTCGATGGTGGTGTTGTTGGATTCGGCGAGGTCGGCCGAGCCGCCCCACAGCTCCGGGACGACCTCGCCGAGCGCGGCGAGCACCTTGCCGGACGCCTTGCGGGTCGCGACCGGCTTGCCGGCCTCGAACTCGGGCAGCACCTTCTCCCAGCCGTCGGGCAGCCGACGGGCGGAGATCCGGGCGTGCTCGGCGGCGCGCTCGGGGTTGGTCTCGGCCCACTTGGCGAACGCGCTCTTCCACGCGTCGTGCGCGGCACGGCCCCGGTCGACGACCTTGCGGGCGTGCGCGAGCACGTCGTCGGCGACCTCGAAGTCCTGCTCCGGGTCGAAGCCGAGCACCCGCTTGGTGGCCGCGACCTCTTCGGCGCCGAGCGCCGAGCCGTGCGACTTGCCGGTGTTCTGCGCGTTCGGCGCGGGCCACGCGATGATCGTGCGCATGCCGATCATGGTCGGCCGGCCGGTCTCCGCCTTGCCCGCCTCCAGCGCCGCGTTCAGCGCCGCGACGTCGATGTCGCCGTTGGCCTGCGGCTCGACCCGGATGGTGTGCCAGCCGTAGGCCGCGTAGCGGGCGAGGACGTCCTCGCTGAACGCGGTCTCGGTGTCGCCCTCGATCGAGATGTGGTTGTCGTCGTAGACCACGACGAGGTTGCCCAGCTTCTGGTGGCCGGCGAGCGAGCTGGCCTCGGCGGAGATGCCCTCCTCGAGGTCGCCGTCGGAGGCGATCACCCAGATGGTGTGGTCGAACGGCGAGGTACCGGGGGCGGCCTCGGGGTCGAACAGGCCGCGCTCGTAGCGGGCCGCCATCGCCATGCCGACCGCGTTGCCCACGCCCTGGCCGAGCGGCCCGGTGGTGGTCTCGACGCCGGTGGTGTGGCCGTGCTCCGGGTGGCCGGGGGTGCGGCTGCCCCAGGTGCGGAACGACTTGAGGTCGTCCAGGGTCAGGCCGTAGCCGGACAGGTAGAGCTGCGTGTAGAGGGTCAGGCTGGTGTGACCCGGGGACAGCACGAAGCGGTCGCGACCGGTCCAGTCCGGGTCGGTCGGGTCGTGGCGCAGGAACTTCTGCCAGATGAGGTATGCCGCCGGGGCCAGGCTCATGGCCGTTCCGGGGTGGCCGTTACCGACCTTCTGAACGGCGTCCATCGCCAGCACGCGAGCGGTATCGACGGCTCGCTTGTCGAGGTCGCTCCAGTCGAGAGAGCTGTTGTCGGGGGTCGGCTTGGTGCTCACCCTGTTCAGGGCTCCTTCCGGGGTTTTCCGGGATAGGCCGAAAAAAAGCGGCCGGGTCGGGGCCTTCGCCCCGGCGCCTCAGGCACGTGGCCGAGCCTACCGGGGGCGACACGGTCCCTCGCTCGGAGGACGCCCACCCGGGTGGTGACGTTCGCCTTGTGGACAGGACGGGAGTTACCCGCGGGACCTGATGCGACGCACGGTGGGCACGGGGCCTGGAGGTGCGGCACCTTCGTCTCGGCTACCCGGCGGTGCGGCGGGCATGCCCCGGAGGGTTTGTGCCCCTGGTGAGGGACTACAGTTTCCTGCTAGTGGGTCCGGGCCTCGACGTCCCGACGCCGCTTGCATACCGCTTACATATTGACGAGCAAACCGGCTTCCGGGTGGCACCCGGGCCCGGCCGAAAACGCTGCTGATGGGGTGTTCGTGACAGCCGTCGAATCCCGACCGGCCGGGCTGGTGGGAAATGCGCCCGCCGGCGCCCGCCCGCCGATGGCCCGGATTCTCGCCTTCGTGGCCCTCACCAAGCCGCGCATCATCGAGCTGCTGCTGATCAGCACGATCCCGGTGATGTTCCTCGCGGCACACGGCCTGCCGGACCTGGGTCTGGTGCTCCTGGTCGTGTTCGGCGGCTACCTCTCGGCCGGCAGCGCGAACGCCTTCAACATGTATCTCGACCGGGACATCGACCGGCTGATGCACCGCACCGAACGCCGGCCGCTGGTCACCGGGATGGTGTCGCCGCGCGAGTCGATCGTGTTCGCGAGCGTGCTGGGCGTGGTCTCCACCACATGGTTCTGGTTCCTGGTCAATCCGCTGTCCGCGGCGCTTTCGGTCTTCGCGATCTTCTATTACGTGGTCGTCTACACGATGCTGCTGAAGCGGCGCACGCCGCAGAACATCGTGTGGGGCGGTATCGCCGGCTGCATGCAGGTGCTGATCGGCTGGACCGCGGTGACCAATTCGCTGGACTGGGCCCCCGTGGTGTTGTTCGCGGTGATCTTCTTCTGGACGCCGCCGCATTATTGGCCGCTGTCGATGAAGTTCTCCGACGACTACAGCAACGCCGGTGTGCCGATGTTGCCGGTGGTGGCGGGCAACAAGGTCGTGGCGAACCAGATCGTGATCTACAGCTGGGTCATGGTCGGCGTCTCGATGCTGCTGTGGCCGGCCGCGGACACCGGGCCGCTCTACCCGGTCGCGGCGGCGCTGTTGGGCATCGCGTGGTTGTGGGAGGCGCACGGTCTCCAGCGTCGGGCCAAGGCCGAGATCACCGGCGGCAAGCTCAAGGAGATGCGGCTGTTCCACTGGTCGATCACCTACCTGACGCTCCTGTTCATCGCGGTGGCCGTCGACCCGCTGCTGTTCTGATCCGGGCCGGCGCGCGGGCCGCGGCCCGCCGGCGTCGATCCGGATCCGCCGGTTCCGGGCGACGTGATCCGGACCACGCGCGTTCGCTCGGATCCGGTGACGTGCCCTCGGTAATGTGGGCGCCATGACGGACACCGAGACCACGACGGCCACGCCGGACCCGGGTTCCCCGGATGCGCGGGTCGAGCGACAGGTGCGCAGGATCGCCAAACACATCGAGCGCTTCACCGCCGCGCACGGCGGCGGGGGCGACGCGATCGTCGAGTATGTCGGGCGCGACGCGACCCGGATCGTGCTCGTCGGGACCGACGGGGCGTGGGGCGACCAGGTCGTACGCAACCCGGACATCGCACGGGCGGCCATCGTCGCGGCGGGCGTCACGCTGCACGAGGAGTTCCCGAACGACCTCGCGGCCAAGGTGCGCACGACGAAGTACGAGTGGTCCCGGATGGCGGGCACGCAACTGGGCGGCACGCAGGGCTGACGCGGCAACGGCGCGGTACGCCGGGCCGCTTCCGTCCTGGGCGGCCGCCCGGCATACGGCGCGGCGCCCTACCCGATCAAGATCCCGGTCGGCCGGCTCGGGCCGGCTGTCGGGCGCACCGGGTGGCGCAGGATCGTGCGCAGTTTCTCCGGCGCGGTGCGGGCCGGGTTGCCCAGGTAGATCTCGTGGTGCAGACCGGCCGGCTCGCGGCCCTCGGCGGCGACGAACGTGTACAGCCGGTCCAAGGTGGTGTGTTCCGTGTCGTACGGGCCGGTGTGCAGCACCTGGGCGCACTCCCCCTCGGCGATCCGGCGCAGTTGCACCCGGTCGACGGGCGCGGCCGGTTTCTTCTTCGCCGTCCGGACGCGGGCCTCGCACACGAGTGCTTCGTCGGCCTGTGCGGGCTGCATCAGCAACATCGTCCAGTGCCAGTGCGCCCGGTCGACGGCGTGGTCGAACCCGCCGCGGTCGTCCGTCCACCACCGGCCCTGCAACGGCGGTACCGAATACTCCACGATGCCCGCGCCCTTGAGCGCGAACCGGATCGTGTACGCGAGGCCGTACAGCGCCTCGACCGCCGCCGCGTAGTCCGCGCCGGCCGGATCGCCGCACCCGTCGACGGCCAGGAACGGCAGTTCCGGCACCCGCAGCAGGGTCGGCGTCGCCGAGGCGGTGTACAACGACGCGTGGGTCTTCTTGAAGTCGATCCTGGGCATGCTCACGCGGCGGCCCTCTCGGTCTCGATCGGGATCGACACCCGAGTGGTCAGGTCCTCCGGGTCGGCCTCGTGCGGCGTCACCAGGTATTCCTCCCGCGCGGGGCCGGTCGCACGCAGCCCCTCGGCGTGCATCCGGCCGAGCAACGCGTGGTAGGCCAAAGGCAGTTGGGCGTAGGGGCCGATATGCACGGTGGTCAGGGCGGTGCCCTCGGGCAGCACGGACGACTCGGTGCCCGGCGGGTCGTCCCCGGTCCCGGTCGGCACGCCCACCACGATCCGCATGCCCTCGACCAGGTCGAGCGGGAACAGGCCGCGGATCGGCGGCGTCCAGGGCGTGCCCGCGAGTGCGCCGAGCAGCCGGGTGACGCAGGCCGCCGTGGCCGCGCCCAGGTCGGCGGGCCCGCAACCGGCCCGGACCGCGGTCAGGCGCAGTGCGGGCTCGTGGGTCGTGGTCACCTCGTGGTCGCCCGCGCGGTCCGCCGCCAACCGGTCCAGCAGGTGCAGCCGTTCGCGGTCGCGCGCGATGCGTTCGGCCAACCGGTCCCGCTCGGCCCGCAGCACCAGTGCGCGGTCGGTGCCCCGGGCGGCCAGGGTCTCGGCGATCACCGCCAACGGCACGTCGATCTCGCGCAGCAGCGCGACGGTCAGCGCGTCCCGGGCCTGGCCGGTCGCGTAATAGCGGTAGCCGGTGGCGCGATCCACCCGTTCGGGCCGCAACAGCCCGACGTCGTCGTAGTGCCGTAGTTGCTTGACGCTCAGCCGACACAGCCGGGCGAAGCGGCCGATGGTGAGCAGTTCGTCTTCCTGCATGCCGTCATGCTGGACCCTCCCTCGGTGGGAGGGTCCAGCCGAGGCGGCGGTTGCCCCGGATCAGGAGTGGAAGATCTCCCTGATGTCGGTGATCTGGCCGGCCGCGTTCAGGGTGACGTCGTACGCGCCGAAGGACGAGCACGAGTTCGCGCCGTCGCCCTGCCCGGACAGGCACTTGTCGATGTGGTCCCACACCTGGCCGAGGTACTCCGCCTTCTTCGCCGGCGGGCCGACCAGTGTGCCGGTGGCCTTGGGCGCGAACACCAGCGGCGTCTGCTCGGCGCCGACCGCCTCGTAGTGGCCGTCGTTGGGGTCGCAGACGAACTTGGTGTTCTTGTAGTACAGCGAGTCCTTGGCCGGCGCCTTGATCGGATACACGATCCTGTGCCCGGCCTTGGCCGCGGGCGGCGGCCCGCAGTCGTCACCGGGTTCGGCGCTCTGGCCGCCGGCCGACGGCTTGGCCGACTTCGGCGCCTGGGTACGCGCCGGGCCGGAGGCGGTGGGAGCACCGCTCGGCGCGGGTGCCACCACCGGTGCCGTGGCGGCCGGTGTGTCGGCCGCCTTCGGTGTGTCCTTCTTGTCCTTGTCGTCCGTGTCGCACGCGACCAGCGCGAGCACGGCGACCGTCACGGCGGTGATCCCACCCGACATCCTGCGAGTCGTCGAATACATCGAACCCCCTGTACGCCGGGCGCGAGGCGCCCGCACTTCGATGGAACCCGCACACATTAGCGATCTTGGAAGTCGCTCACCGGGCAACCGACACGCGTAAGGTCAAGAGGAGTTCAAGGTGTATATCGGGCGGGGCAAAATAGCGCTCGGTCGACATCCCGTCACCGAACGGGCGAGCCGACGGTGGCCGGATCCGTACCCGTTCGGCCCCGTCGGCGGCCCGCTCGCGATAGCGTCACGCGGAGGTCTTCGGGACCAGAGGCGAGGTGGGACCCGTGCGGTTCGGATGGCTGCGGCGCCATGAGCGTCACCTGGAGGAATACCGGCACCGGCGCGAGCAGGAGTCGCCGTGTCCGGGCCGAGCCATGCCCGAACCCCCGCCCGCCGCGCCGCCCTTGGTCGAATTCGTCCGCCGGGACGGGCGCGATCCGGCCGAACCGGAATCGAATCCGCCGGGTGGCAACGCCGCCGCGCCGGCCGAGTCCGACGACGCCGAGGCGACCCGGGCGCGGATGCTCACCGAGAAGGCCCAACAACTGACCCGGGCCGGTCGGCACGCGGACGCGGCGGCGCCCGCCCGCGCCGCGGTGCGGATGCTGGGTGTGCTGGCCGGCAAGGACCACCGCCGACACGGCCCCGCACTGGTCGGCGGGCTGCGCGCGTTCGCGGCCGTGCTGGCGGCCGACGGCCGGGCCGAGGACGCGGTCAAGGTGGCCGCGAGCGCCTGCGAGCACGCCCGCAGACTGGCCGCGCTCGACCACCGCGCGCACCGCCCGCTGCTCGCCCTGGCGCTGCGCGAACTCGGCGCCCGGCTCGGCGACCACGGCGACGAGTCGGCCGCGCTGGGCGCGCTGCGCGAATCGGTGCAACTGTTTCGCACGCTCGCCGCGCAGAACCCCGAGCGGCATCGCGCCGAACTCGCCCTGTCCCTGGACGAACTCGCCGGCCGACTGGCCGCCACCGGCGCCGCGGACGCCGCGCTCGCGGCCTTCACCGAGGCCGAACGCCTGCTCGGGATCGGCCCGCCGCAGGCCCGTCAGGCCGCCGTGCTGCTGCGGCACGCGACCCTGCTCGCCCGGCTCGGCCGAGGCCCCGAGGCGATCGCGCTGGCCGGCGAGGCGGTCGAGGTGCGACGCGGCTACGCGAGCGCGGAGCACGCGCCCGCCGGCCGCCGCGAGGACGAACTCGCCGCGTCGCTGCAGAGCCTGGGTCTGCTGCACAGCGCCGGCGGCGCGCACGACGAGGCGGTGGACGCGCTGGAGGAGGCGGTCCGGCTGCGGGCGAGACGGGTGCGGGCCGACCCCGTACTGGCCCGCCGTCCCGAAGTCCCGGTCACCTACGCGCTGTACGGCATCGTCCTGGTGGCGGCGGGCCGACCCGCCGACGCGGTCCCGCCGCTCGCCGCGGCGCTGGGCGTGGGCACCGCGCTGAACCTGGACCGGGTCTCCGACCTGGCCGGGGACACCCTGGTTCGGGCGCATCGCGCCGATCCCGACGCGGTCCGCAACCGCTGGATGGCGGCCACCGGCGAGGAACTGCCCGCCTGGATCGAACGCGGCCAACGCCCGCTCCCGCACCAGGCCGACCGCCGCCGGGTGCACCGCCCCGAACCGCAGGAGGCGCTGCCGGCCCGCGACTGACGACGCGGATACCCGAACCCACGGCAGGACGACGAAAAGAGCCGCCGGGCGTCACCACACACCCGAAGGTGTGTCGCGACTCCCGGCGGCTCTGCCCACCGCGGCCCTACGGCCGCACAGGTGGGTCGAAGCTCACGAACTCAGAGCTCGCCGCGCAGCTTCGCCAGCGCCTCGGCGAGGATCGCCTCGCCGTCGGCATCGCTGCGACGCTCGCGCACGTAGGCGAGGTGCGTCTTGTAGGGCTCGGTACGCGGGGCGTCCGGCGGGTTGTGCTGGTCCTGCCCGGCAGGCAGGCCGCAGCGGGGGCAGTCCCACGTCTCGGGGACCTGAGCGTCGGTCGCGAAGCTCGGCTGCGTCTCGTGCTTGTTCGCGCACCAGAAAGAAATACGGAGACGTGGGGCTGCTTCGCCGCGCTCTGCCTCCCCCATCGGGCCGGCGCCGACCCGACTCCCACGGATGGCGTTGCCACTTGCCACGGTAAAAACTCCCCTTGGTCCTTGAGGTCGCGCCCCCGTTGCGCGGCTTGGCGTCCAGTGTACGTGCGCCCCGCGCAAGGTTGAACCGAGCGGTGGGCCTTTTCCGACAGTCCGTCAGAAAGGCCACCGCGCGGGTGGAAACAGCGGCCGAACCGGCGCTGTCAGTACGTGTTCTTGAGCAGCAGACCGAGTACGACGATCGTCACGAACCAGCACACACCGACGATGATGGTCATGCGGTCGAGGTTCTTCTCGACGACGGACGAACCGCCGAGCGAGGAGGACATGCCGCCGCCGAACAGGTCGGACAGGCCGCCGCCCTTGCCCTTGTGCAGCAGCACCAACAGCACCATGAGCAGGCTGAAGACGATCAGGGCGATCGAGAAACCGGTGACCACGGCCGGGCCCAACTCCTTCTGGCGGAACGCGGGGGCCGGGGATTCCCGGCCATCGGACAGAGTACGCTGCCGCGCCCCGCAAGTGGGAGCCGTACGGCCCTTCGGCTAATCCGGCGGATCATACTATTACGGCCCACCGGGCTCGGACCGCTCCCCCTCCGACGCCTGCCCGTGCGGCCCCTCGCCCGGTTCGCCGACCGGCTCCGGGTCGGCCGGTTCGACGTCCCCGGTGTCCTCGACCTCCACCCGGTGGCCGCTGCCGCCGACCAGCGCACCCGTGCTGGTCAGCGGATGTCCGGAAGCGGAACCGCGCGCGGCCCGGGCCGCCCCGGTGCGGCGCACGGTGACCTGGTTGTCACCACCGGCGACGATCGCGCCGGTGTTGCTCACCGGGCCGCCGGACAGGCTGATCCCGT
Organism: Embleya sp. NPDC059213; assembly: GCF_042754445.1. NCBI lineage: Bacteria > Bacillati > Actinomycetota > Actinomycetes > Kitasatosporales > Streptomycetaceae > Embleya > Embleya sp. NPDC059213. The sequence continues at coordinate 103,901 of NZ_JBHZAV010000002.1, read as the reverse complement.
CGTTCCCACGCGGCTCGCTCTCGTCCGCTTCCTCGTCGTTGGATGCGGCGCTGTTCACGTGGTACCTCCCGCTGTCGATCGTGCGCCCGATCCGGCTCCGCCGGAACCTCGTACGGACGCCTGGATGCCCCGGCCGGCGACGATCGCGCCGCTGTTGTTCAGGTCACCGGAGACGTGCTGGATGATCCCGTTGTTCAGGACCATTTCGTTGCGTTGGCGATACTCGGTCACGTCCACGTTCTTGCGCTGGAGGAAGTCCAGCACGAATACGGTGAACTTGCGCTCGATCAGCTTGAGGTACTTCTCCGCGTCCGAGTTCTGGAAGAACGTGGCGTAGTTCGCCGACGCGCCCAGTTCGCGCACCGAGGCCCGGGCGCCGCAGTCCACCGGCAGATTGCGCGCGGCGCGCTCGTGGGCCGCCCGCAGATTGCCCGCCCGGCGCCACCACGAGGCCCACACCCGCATCAGCCGACCCGCCGAGGAGACCATCACCCCCGGGGCCTCCACCAGCGAGCGGCCCAGCGCCGCCCACAACGTCGCCGCGTCCGCGGTGTGCAGCCACTCGTCGGCCACGTGGAAGTCCGGGCGGATCGGCGGCAGCACCAGCTCGTGCAGTTCGGTGTACAACAGTCGGCCGTCCATCGTGAAACGGATCAGCACCGACACCACCACCTCCTGCGACCACGTGCCCACCCGCACGCACAGGTAGCGCCGGGTGGCCTCGGCCGGCGGCGGCACCGGCCCCCCGGTCACCCCGCTGCTGAACTCGTGCATCTGCACGCTCAGCCCGGACAGCCGGTGCCGACCCTCCTCGGACCGGGCCAGCTCCTCGAACGACGTGCAGATCGCGCCGGTGAGTTCGTCGACGGTGAACGGGGTGTACGCCGTCTTCGCCCGCTTGCCCTCGCGCGGCGCGTCCAGCACGGACGGCTCGGCCCCGCGCAGCTCGACCGGGAAGGTCCAGCTCTCGACCAGTTCGCCGGCGCCGACGAACGGCAGGTAGCCGCTGTAGCGCACCGTGGACGGGATCGGCGGCGCGGCGGGCACGAACACCGTGTCCGAGGCGAGGGGCGCATGGGTGGGTCGCGGCGGCAGCACCTCCGCCAACGCCCCCTGCAAACCCCCCGGCCCGGCGTACCCGCTCCCGTCGGCGGGCGGCCGGGTCGGCACCCAGCTCCGCCCCGGCCCCAGATCCGAGACCACGGTGGCGCGCTGCTGCATGCGTTCGATCCACACCACGAAGACCACGACCGCGTAGGTCGGCAGTACGGTCACCGCGAGGGTGTCGATCGCCGGGAAGCCGCCGTCCCCGCCCGCCACGTACAACATCAGCCCGAACAGCAGCGCCGCCACCCAGGACACCTGCGCCGCCGCCCGGGTCCGAAAGTCGCGCACCCCACCCCCGCCGGCGACGCCCGAACGCACGGTCAGCAACCCGACGAAGACCACGATCGCGAGCCAGAACAACCCGGGCGCGAAGCCGAAGCCGATCAGGAACATCACCGCCGGCACCAGGAACGCGATCACGTCGCGCAGGATGCGCCGCCGCCGCGCGGCCAACGCATGCTCCAGGACCGCCTGTTCGTTGTATCCGTAGGACGGCGCCCGGTCGCGGTGCGCGTTCTCCCACAACTCCTCGATCACCCGTGCGGCGAACCGCTCGTCGATCTCCGCGCCCGTGCACAGATATCGCGTGGCACCGGTATCCCCGGTTCTGGACATGTCTGGAAATGGCACCCGGACCCCCTGGGGTCGGCCGGCCGATCCACCCTGAAGGGGCGACTACCGGCCACTTGGCGATGACTTATGGTCAGTCACCCGTTACGGGAGGGGCAAGCGGAATGGAAATAGTTGCGCCGGGTTTATGGGGAACGAACGATTCCGGCCGGCGGCCGGCGACGACCGGTTCCGGGCATCGCAAAGGGCCCGGAGCGGCATCCCGCTCCGGGCCCTTTCGTGATGCCCGGATCAACCGGCCTCGGCCGTCAGCCGGCCTTCTTCTCCTGGTAGCGGACGATCTGCGCGAACTCCTCGGCGGCCAGGCAGGCCCCGCCGACCAGGCCGCCGTCCACGTCCGGCTGCGCCATCAGCCCGGCCACGTTGCCGGGCTTCATCGAACCGCCGTACAACACCCGCACCCGGTCCGCGAGTTCCGGCGAGTACAGCTCGGCGAGCTTGGCCCGGATCGCCGAGCACACCTCCTGCGCGTCATCCGGCGTGGCCACCTCGCCGGTGCCGATCGCCCAGACCGGCTCGTACGCGATCACCACGGACTCGGCCTGCTCGGCGGTGATGCCCTTGAGCGCACCCTCGACCTGGGCGAGCGTGTGGGCCACGTGCCGGCCCGCCTTGCGTACGTCCAGGCCCTCGCCGACACACACGATCGGCACCAGGCCGCTGCGATAGGCGGCGTGCGCCTTCGCGTTCACCACGGTGTCGTCCTCGGCGTGGTACTGCCGCCGCTCGGAGTGGCCGACCAGCGCGTAGGTGCAGTTCAGTTTGGCGAGCATGGACCCGGCGATCTCGCCGGTGTAGGCGCCGCCCTCGTGTTGCGAGATGTCCTGCGCGCCGTAGCTGAAGCGCAGCTTGTCCGCGTCGACCATGGTCTGCACCGAGCGCAGATCGGTGAACGGCGGCAGCACCGCGACCTCGACTCGGTCGAAGTCCTTGTCGTTCAGGGTGAACGCGAGCTTTTGCACCAGGGAGATGGCCTCGAGGTGGTTGAGGTTCATCTTCCAGTTGCCCGCCATCAGCGGGATGCGGCCGGTGTTGTCGTTGAGCGCAGACATCGGGATCAGCCCTCCAGGGCTTCGAGACCGGGCAGGGACTTGCCTTCGAGGTATTCCAGGCTCGCGCCGCCACCGGTCGAGATGTGACCGAAGGCGTTCTCGTCGAAGCCGAGAGTGCGCACCGCCGCGGCCGAGTCGCCGCCGCCGACCACGGTGAACGCGTCGGAGTCGATCAGGCCCTGCGCCACCGCGCGGGTGCCGTGGCTGTACGGCTCCATCTCGAACACGCCCATCGGGCCGTTCCAGAACACCGTCTGCGCGTCGGCGAGCTTGTCCGCGAACAGTTCGCCGGACGCCGGACCGATGTCCAGGCCCAGCCGGTCGGCCGGGATGGCGTCGGCGGAGACCACCGCGTGGTCCGCGTCGGCGGCGAACGCGGTGGCCGCGATCACGTCGACGGGCAGCACGAACTCGACGCCGCCCGCCTCGGCCCGGGCCAGGTATTCGCGGACCCGGTCGAGCTGGTCCTTCTCCAGCAGCGACTTGCCCACCTCGTGGCCCTGCGCGGCCAGGAAGGTGAACACCATGCCGCCGCCGACCAGGATCCGGTCCGCCTTGTCCAGCAGGCTGTCGATGACGCCGAGCTTGTCGGACACCTTCGACCCGCCCAGGATCACCGCGTACGGACGCTGCACGTTCTCGGTGAGCCGCTCGAGCACGTCCAACTCGGTGGCGATCAGGCCGCCGACCGCGTGCGGCAGCCGGGCCGGCACGTCGTACACCGAGGCGTGCTTGCGGTGCACCGCGCCGAAGCCGTCGCCGACGTAGACGTCGGCGAGCTCGGCGAGGCGGTCCGCGAAGGCACCGCGCTCGGCGTCGTCCTTGGCCGTCTCGCCCGAGTTGAAGCGCAGGTTCTCCAGCAGCGCGACCTCGCCCTCGGCGAGCCCCAGGGCCGTGGTCCGGGCGCTGTCGCCGACCGTGTCGGTCGCGAACGCCACGTCGGCGCCCAGCAGTTCGCCCAGCCGGGCGGCGACCGGGGCGAGCGAGAACCGCGGCTCGGGAGCGCCCTCGGGCCGGCCCAGGTGCGAGCACACGATCACCTTGGCGCCGCGCGCGACCAGGGCCTCGATGGTCGGCACGCTCGCCCGGATCCGACCGTCGTCGGTGATCCGCCCGCCGTCGAGCGGGACGTTGAGGTCGGCGCGCACCAGGACGCGCCTACCGGATACCTCGATGTCGTCGATGGTCTTCAAGTTCGATTCGTCCTTGGCTGGAGGAAACGGGTGGGGGTTGCAGAAACGGGCCCGGGTGACGACGTGTCACCCGGGCCCGCATCGTCAAGCGTCATCGGTGCGTGTGCCGCACCGTCAGAGCTGACCACCGATGTAGCCGACCAGGTCGACCAGACGGTTGCTGTAGCCCCACTCGTTGTCGTACCAGCCGACGACCTTGACCTGCTTGCCCTGGGCCATGGTCAGGCCCGAGTCGAAGGTGCACGAGGACGGGTCGGTGACGATGTCCGAGGAGACGATCGGGTCCTCGGTGTAGGTCAGGTAGCCCTTGAGCGCGCCCTCGGCGGCCTTCTGGAAGGCGGCGTTGACCTCGTCGCGGGTCACCTCGCGCTCCAGCTCGACGACCAGGTCGGTGACCGAGCCGGTGGGGACCGGGACGCGCATGGCGATGCCGTCCAGCTTGCCCTTGAGCTCGGGGATGACCAGCGCGGTGGCCTTGGCGGCACCCGTCGAGGTCGGGATGATGTTGGTCGCGGCGGCCCGCGCACGGCGCAGGTCCGAGTGCGGGAAGTCCAGGATGACCTGGTCGTTCGTGTACGCGTGGACCGTGGTCATCATGCCCTTGACCAGGCCGAAGTTCTCCAGGAGAACCTTGGCCATCGGCGCGACGCAGTTCGTCGTGCAGGAGGCGTTCGAGATGATCGTGTGCGCCGCGGCGTCGTACTTCTCGTGGTTGACGCCCATCACGATGGTGACGTCCTCATTCTTGGCCGGAGCCGAGATGATGACCTTCTTCGCGCCGGCCTCGATGTGCTTCTTGGCCTTCTCGGCGTCCGTGAAGATGCCGGTGGACTCGATCACGATGTCCGCGCCCAGCTCGCCCCAGGGCAGAGCGGCCGGGTCGCGCTCGGCGATGACCTTGAAGGTCTTGTCGCCGACGGTGATCGCGTCGTCGGTGTAGGTGACCTCCTGGCCGATCCGGCCGAGGATGCTGTCGTACTTCAGCAGGTGGGCCAGGGTCGCGATGTTCGTGAGGTCGTTGACCCCGACGATCTCGAAGTCCGCGCCCGAGGCCAGCGCCGCGCGGAAGAAGTTGCGGCCGATACGGCCGAATCCGTTGATGCCTACCCGGATCGTCACGAACCGATCTCCTCTGTCGAACGCCGAATGCCCTGATGGTGAATGGCCGAGGAGATGGTCAGTGGAATCTGCGATATCCCCGGCCATGTCCGACCCTACCGTGACGCCCCGGGCACCTTCACGCAGGCTTGCTGCGCAAAGTGCCCGAGGCGGGACGGACCATCGGAAAAGCGGATCAACGGGTGGTCGAAAATGCGGTCACTTCTCGCCGACGGACTTGGTGATTCCGAAGGCCGCGCCCCCGGCGAAGACGAAGACGAGGAAGTCCCGGAAGTCCAGCGTCTCCGTCCAACCGTCGACGAGTTCGCTGCCGAAGTCGGAGATCACGTCGAGCACCGAGATGTCCAGTTCGTCGCCGACGAACAGGGTGACCGCGGTGAGCTGCCCCAGCGCGACCCCCACGAGCGCGAGCAGCGCCGCGACGAACGGCAACACCGGGTTGCGTCCACCGATCCGCCCCACCGCGAACGCGATCAGCGCCGCGACACCCACGCCGAACCAGGTGCTCCGGATTTCCAGCGACTTGACGATCACGCCGTACACTCCGGCGCCGACCAGCATCGCCACCACCCCGGCCGCGATGGCCAGGCCCGCGTTGCCCTGCCGGTTCGGCTGCCGCGGCGGCGGGCCGCCATACGGCCCCGACCCGAACGGGCCGGGCGGGCCCGGCTGTTGCTGCCCCCACTGACCCGGGCCGGGTTGGTTCGGCGGCGGCCCCCAAGGACCGGGCGCGTTGTTGCTCAAGGTGATTCCCCCCGAAAAAAGTGCACACGCGGGAACTCGCGTGTGCGCACAGACGTTAATGGCCCCCGGCGGAGAAGTCTCCGCCGGGGGCCATCGTTCGGCTACCGCTTTTCGCCGATCAACACACCGTGATCATCGGCGCCTACTTGTACAGCTCCCGCAGGATCCGGTCGACGACCACCTTGCGGTCGTCCGCGGTGGCCAACTGCTCCAGGCCGAAGCCGAAGAGCATGGTGTCGTCGGTGGCGATCACCGACGAACCGAACGCGGCCTGGCTGCGGGTGAAGCCCACGAGCGAGCGGTCACCGGGCGGCGGGGCGGCCAGGGTCCACGGACCCAGCCCGGCCTCGAAGCCCTCGGCGTCCACCACGCCCGCACTCGTGACGACCTTGGCGTCGTCCACGAACATCCCGGTGCCACCGGTGTTCGCGTCGCTCACGTACGCGATCGAGACCTCGACCTTCTTGCCCGCGTACGCGGACAGGTCGAAGGCGACCGGCTTCCAGCCGTTCGAGCTGCCGGTGAAGGCGTTCCACGCACCGGTGCTGCCGGTGGGCAGGCACTTCGGGTTGGCCACCGTCAGGTAGTGCTTCAACTGCGGGTGGGTGGCGACGAGGTCGCCGCCCTCGCACGAGTCGGGCACCTGGGTGGTGGTCCCCCCGTTGAGGTCGGGCAGCGTGGTCCAGTCGTCGCCGCCGACCGTGTGCGCCTCGACGAGCGCGTGGTCCCAGTTGAGCTCGGTGTCGTACGAGAACTGCGCGGTCAGCTTCGCCGCGTCCGCCGCCGTCACCCCGGTGAGGTCGATCGTGCGGGTCAGTCGCTTGTACGCGTTGTCCGAGTGCAGACCGTTGATGTACCACGAACCCTCGGCCGGCGAGTACGGCCCGGACGTGTTGCCCGAGTAGGTCGCCACCGAACGGCTGTCGAACAGCGGGAACTTGTCCGGCGTCAGGATCGCGCTGGTGGGCAGGAACCCGCCCGCCTCGTTCAGCGGGTTGGACGCGGTGCCCGGCAGCGCCTTGTCGATGCCCTGGAGCGGTGCGGCCGAACCGACCACCCCGGTGGCGCCGTTGGTCGCCGACCGGTCGTACGCGCCCAGCCAGTACTGGCTGAAGTCGTCCGACACGATCAGACATTCGCTCGTCGCGTCCTGAACGACCTTGCAGGGCTGGTCCGGGTGCCCGTTCAGGCCGTAGTAGATGCCACCGCCGGCGGCACTGCGCAGGGGACCGTAGTAGCTCGCGGTCTCGCCGAGGTAGGCGAGCTTGCCGCCCTCGTTGAGGAAGTCGCGCACGTTGACGGTCAGTTCCTGGACCAGCGGGGTGACCTGGGCGTCCTTGACCGGTCGGCCGCGGAAGTCGGTGTTCTCCCGGGCCGCGTCCTGGGTCAGTCGGTTGTCGCCGAGGTACCAGAACACGCCCTTGAAGTGCGAGAGCACCCCGAGGTGGTGCGGCGCGCCGAACTTGTCCACGTCGTAGACGGCCGCCTTGACACCGTTGGCCGCGAGCGCGTCCACGTACTGCTGTGCGTACTTGGGGCCGACCGTGTTCGGCGGGTAGGTCGGGTTGACGCCCTTGTAGTCCTCGTTGGCCAGGACCAGCGTCTCGGTCTTCTCGGCGATGCCGCTCTCCACCGTGAAGGTGAAGCGATCGCTCTCCACCTTGCCGGTTCCGGCCTTGTCGCCGGTGAACCACACCTCGATCCGGTCACCGGTGCGCACGTTCTTGATGTCGCCCCGGTATTCGGCGTAGTAGGCCGAGCCCTGCTCGCCGTACCGCTCGCCGCCCTTCCACTCCTTGACGCCCGCCGTTTTGGCCGGGCCGCCGTTGACGCGGTAGTTGAGCTTGCGGTTGGTCAGCGAGCGCTTGGCGATCACCGCGACGGGCTGGTCGTCGTGGTCCTCGGCGAAGGAGTGCTCGAACCGGTCGGCCACCAGGTCGGGGGCCTTGCGCCCGACCGAGGAGACCGGGTCGTCCGGGTCCTTGGCCGACTTGGCCACGGACAGCGCGAACGCCTGGTTCTTGTCGTACTCCATCCGAACCAGCGTCTCGTCGTTCGGGAAGCTGAAGATGCTGCCGCAGTTGTCGACCGTGTACGGGTCGTCCGGCAGGTAGCCGGCGGCCGTGGCGCAGGTGGACATCTCCGGGGTGAACGACAACGTCTTGTACGCCTCGTTCATCTGCCCGTCGGTGTCACCGTTGGTCACGTACAGCTCGGCGGACAGGTCGGGGTCGAAGTCCGGCACGGCCGGGTGCGCGTCGTCGCCCGCGAGCGCGACCATGATCTCGTCGTCGGGGCTGGGCGTGGCCACCTGGGAGCCGACGCCGTACAGGATGAGCTGCGCGGCGGAGTGGTAGTTGACCACGAACTCCGCCTTGATGTGCTTGGCGAAGCCCTCGATCGCCCGGGTCTCCGGCTCGGAGGAGGGACCGGTGCCCCGGTAGGTCTCGTTCAGCGGGTCGGGCGAGGAACCCTCGTTGTCGTAACCCCACTTGTAGTCGAAGTTGCGGTTGAGGTCGACCCCGTCGCCGGCGGTGATCACACCGTCGCCGTTGTTGTCGCGCAGGTTCTTGCGCCACAACCGCTGATCGGTCTGGAAGGTCCAGTCGTAGCCGTCGGGGTTGGCCGAGATCACGAACCACAGTTCGTTGTCCGTGACCAGCTTGGTGGCCTCGTCGTCCTTGCCGTAGCCGTCCACGTAGTGGTGCAGGAGCCGGCGGGTCATCTCCGGCGTGATCCACTCGCGCGCGTGCTGGTTGGACATGTACAACACGCCGGGCTTGGAGCCGTCGGCGCTGGTGCGGACATTCTTGGTCACCTTGACCGCGAGGATGTCCTGCCCGAGCACGGTCTTGCCGATGCTGACGGTCTTGGCGATGTCGGGGTGGTCCTTGGCGAGCTGGACCAGCTCGGCGCCGAGGCCGTTCGGGCCGCTGTACTTGCGGAAAACGCCCGCGGCGGCGGCGCCCGATCGGTTCGCCGCCTGGGACTTCGCCTCCAGGGAGATGCCGGCGGCACGCAGCTTGGCGGCCTGGGGCTCGCCCAGGATCACCTCCAGCTTGGCCTTGCCGTCGGCGGCCCTGGTGGTCTTCGTCTCGTGTCGGTCCACGCCCAGGTCGAAGATCTGCTTCACCTGTGCGGCGTCGGCCGTGATCGTGTAGGACCGCAGACCGGCATCGCCCGCCGGAGGAAGCTTTGCTTCCGGCGGTGCACTGGTCACTTCGGGGTAGGAGCCCGGATTGTCGGCAGGTGCCGCGGTGCTCGCCGGCGCTGCGGTCAACAGACCGAGTGCCAGCGAGAGCGCCGCGACTCCCGTGATGCCGATCCGGACTCGTGTGGTGGTGCCCCTGGAACGATGACGCCTCATCGACCCCCCAGTCGTGGGTTCGGCGTGCATAGGGACGGCGCGAAACCACGACCTCAAGGTACGAAACGTGACTCCTGCGCCCGGGTGTTGCGCATGCTACGGCAACTACCGTGTGGTACACGAGACCTGACGCACGGTCATATTTGGTCAATGCTACGCGCAAAGATTCCGCATAGTGATCAGAACCAGTCGGGACACCACGGTTCACGCGCAGTGCGCAACAATGCCTCGGCACGCTCCGCCGCACCCGGCGTGCGCTCGGAGATCCGACCGGCCGCCGCGAGCCGCACCGGCGAGCCCGAGCCCAGATAGAGCGCACCCAGCGTGGCGACGTCCAGGGCCAGATCCGCGGGATCCCCGGTCGGCACGCAACGCGCCTGCTCGGCCGCGCCGTCGATGGCGAACCGACCCGCCGCGTGGCCCAGGTCGTCGTGCACCTCGACCACGAGCCGATCGCGCGTGCCGTAGGTGCGCGCCGAGAACGCGGCCGGCGCGTCCAGGATCCGCGCCCACACGAAGTCGCGGCGCGTCTGCGTGGTGATCGCCCGCGGGTCCCGCACGAGCAGCGGCAACAACTCGTCGGGACTGCGATCCGGCCCCTCGACCCGGTTGACGTAGTCGACGTTCACGCAGAATCGCCACAGCGCGATCTCGGCCGCCGGGGTGAGCGCGAGCAACGAGTCCACGGTCAGCGTGACCTTGGGTACGAACTCCTCCCAGTGGTCGTCGGTACGGTAGCCCACCATCCCGGTCACCTTGCCGGACGGATCGCGGTACACCGCGTAGAAGCGGCCCGGCACCGGATTGATCGGCGACGGCTCCAGCCCGGTGTACAACCGCCACCACAGCGGGGTGCGCTCGATCGCCCCGGCCCGCATCGGGCGGAACTCCTCGTGCAGCGGCGGACCCAGCTCGATCACCTCCTCGGGGGTGATCAGCTCGATCCGGGCGCCGGGCTCGACCGGCGCGTCCGGCACGAAGTCGGTGCGCAACGTGTCCAGGCTGAACTTTTGATAGTCGGTGGCCACGCCGAAGCCGAACCGGCCGTATATCCGGTACTCGGCGGCGATCAGGATGGCCAGCGCCTCGCCGCGCGCGGCGGCGTCCGCCAGATCCAGGTGCATCATCTCGGTGAGCAGGCCCCGCCGGCGGTGGGTCGCCGAGACGGTGACGTTGGTGATCGCCGACGCCGGCACGATCGCCCCGCCGGGCACGGTCAGACCGGTGGCGAAGCTACGGAAGGTACCGACACAACGATCGCCGTCGTAGGCGCCGCGCGTCCGGGAGAAGTCGACCCGTTGGCGCCAGTGCGCGAGCCGCTCCTCCCGGTTGTCCTTGTTGTCGTCGGGGACTCGGAGAAACCCGATGCCAAGGGCGGCGGTCCACGGGATGATGTCTTCCTCGCCGATCGTGCGGATGTCCACTGCTGTGGTTCCTTCCTCGCGTGCGCGGCCTTCCTCCGAACACGGACGAAGGCGCCGACCCGGAGACCCTATGTCTCGCGGTTCGACGCCTTCGAGTGGTTTTCGGCGGCGCGACGCCGGGCCCGATCCCGGTCAGGACACGAGTATGTCCACCGACAGGCCGGCGTCGGTGCCGGGCATGCCCAGTTCGCCCGCCCGCTTGTCGGCCATCGCCAGCAGTCGCCGGATCCGACCCGCGACCGCGTCCTTGGTCAGCGGCGGCTCGGCCAGCCCGCCCAGCTCCTCCAGGGACGCCTGCTTGTGGTCCAGGCGCAGCTTGCCGGCCGCGGCCAGATGCTCCGGGACCTCTTCGCCGAGGATCTCCAGGGCCCGCTGCACGCGCGCGCCCGCCGCCACGGCCGCGCGGGCCGAGCGGCGCAGGTTCGCGTCGTCGAAGTTGGCCAGCCGGTTCGCGGTGGCCCGCACCTCGCGGCGCATCCGCCGCTCCTCCCAGGCCAGCACGCTCTCGTGCGCGCCCAGCCGGGTGAGCAGCGCGCCGATCGCGTCGCCGTCGCGGACCACCACCCGGTCCACCCCGCGCACCTCGCGCGACTTGGCCGCCAGGCCCAGCCGACGGGCCGCGCCGACCAGCGCGAGCGCCGCCTCCGAACCGGGGCAGGTCACCTCCAGGGCGGAGGAGCGACCGGGCTCGGTGAGCGAACCGTGCGCCAGGAACGCGCCGCGCCAGGCGGCCTCCGCATCGCACGTCGCGCCGGAGACGACCTGCGGCGGGAGGCCCCGCACCGGCCGGCCGCGCGCGTCCAGCAAGCCGGTCTGCCGGGCCAACTGGTCGCCGCCGACGGCGACCCGCACCACGTAGCGGCTGCCTCTGCGCAGCCCGCCGGGGGCCACCACCACCAGGTCCGAGCTGTGCCCGTAGACCTCCAGGATGTCCTTGCGCAGGCGGCGCGCGGCCATCGCCGTGTCCAACTCCGCCTCGATGACGATTCGCCCGCCCACGATGTGCAGTCCGCCCGCGAAGCGCAAGAGCGCGGAGACCTCCGCCTTGCGACAGCACGACCGGGTGACCGGGAGGCGGCTGAGCTCGTCCTTCACTGCTGCCGTCATCGCCATGGAGCGATCCTTTCACGATCGACGAAGATCCGGCCGTAGGCTGCGGCCAACCGTTCCGGGTCGTGTCGCGGGGTGCCGTCGACCGCCGAAACGGGGGCCAGGTGCACGTGTCCACCGAGCGCCGCCGTGGCCCGTTCCAGGCCCGGTACATCCTCCACACGGTCGCGGTCGCCGAGGACGATGTCAAAGGTCAGCCCGGGAGCATGGGCGGCCAGCACCTCCAGGTGCTGCTGCGGCGAGAAACCCGCCGTCTCGCCCGGCTGCGGGGCCAGATTCAACGCGAGCAGCCGCCGGGCCTTGGTCTCCACCAAAGCGGTCGCCAACTCGGGAACGAGCAGGTGGGGCAACACCGAGGTGAACCAGGAGCCGGGCCCGACAACCACCCAATCGGCGTCACGCACCGCCGCGACCGCCTCCGGCACGGCGGGCGGATCCGCCGGCAGCAGCCGGATCCCGTGCACGTCGCCCGGGGTCACCGCGACCTGCGCCTGGCCGCGCACCACGGACATCTCGTCCGGCCGGGCCGGGTCGTGCCCGGCCACGTCCGCCTCGATGTCCAGCGGGACCGCCGACATCGGCAACACCCGCCCGTGCGCGCCGAGCAGCCGACCCATCCAGTCCAGGGCCGCGATCGGATCGTCCATCAGTTCCCACAGGCCGACCAGGAGCAGGTTGCCCACCGCGTGCCCGTTCAGCTCGCCCTCGCGGCGGAAACGGTGCTGGATGACCCGACTCCAGGTCACCCCCCACTCGTCGTCGCCGCACAGCGCGGCCAGCGCCATCCGCAGATCGCCGGGCGGCAACACGCCCAGGTCCTTGCGCAGCCGCCCGCTGGAGCCCCCGTCGTCGGCGACCGTGACGATCGCCGTCAGATCGTCGGTGAGCCGGCGCAGTGCCGCCAGCGAGGCCGAGAGCCCGTGTCCGCCGCCCAACGCGACCACCTTGGGGCCGCTCATTCCCTGCCCATGTCGCGGTGCACGAGCACGGTGTCCAGGCCGTCCTCGGTAAGCCGGCGGGCCAGTCGTTCGGCCATCGCCACACTGCGGTGCTTGCCACCGGTACAGCCCACCGCGAGCGTCACGAAGCGCTTGCCCTCGCGCCGGTAGCCCTCGGTGACGATGCGCAGCAGCTCGGCGTACCGGTCCAGGAACTCCTTGGCGCCGGGCTGGTCGAACACATAGCGGCTGACCGCCTCGTCCATGCCGGTGTGCGGGCGCAGCTCCGGGATCCAGTGCGGGTTGGGCAGGAAGCGACAGTCGACGACCAGGTCGGCGTCCACCGGCAGGCCGTACTTGAAGCCGAACGACATCACCGTGGCGCGCAGCTGCGGCTCACCGGAACCGGCGAACCGGTCGTCCATCTTCGCGCGGAGCTGGTGCACGTTGATGTCGGAGGTGTCGATCACCAGGTCGGCCTCGCCGCGCAGCTCGCGCAGCAGTTCGCGCTCGCGGGCGATGCCGTCCGGGATGCGCCCGTCGCCCTGGAGCGGGTGCGGTCGGCGCACTCCCTCGAAACGCCGCACCAGCACGTCGTCGGAGGCTTCCAGGAAGACGATCCGACGCACCACGCCGGCCGCGTCCAGCTCGCTCAGCGCCGAGCGCAGATCGTCGAAGAAGGTCCGGCCGCGCACGTCGACGACGACCGCTATCCGCGCCACCGCCCCCTGCGTGCGGGCGCCGAGGTCGACCATCGCCGGGATCAGCGACGGCGGCAGGTTGTCCACCACGAACCAGCCGAGGTCCTCCATGCCCTTGGCGGCGGTGCTGCGACCGGCGCCGGACATGCCGGAGATGATCACCAACTCCGGAGTGCCCTCGACCGCCGTGCTCGTGATCTCGGTACTCATGCGTCCCCCCGGTGCGTGGCACACCTACGGCTGGGCGAGTTCAACGCTTCCTCCTGCTGGTTCCTGCCTCGGGGGTACAACCGGGACCGCCTCGTCGGCGTCGACGGCCTCCTCCCGCACAACGTCGGCGTCGTCTTCAATGATCTCGCCCGTGGCGGTGTTCACCGCCGGGGCCGAGGGCGCCCGGGTGGCGAGCGCCGCCACGATCGCCGCCGCGGTGGCCCGACCGATGCCGGGCACCTCGGTGATCTGTTCGATGCCGGCGGCGCGCAGTCGCTTGAGCGAGCCGAAGTGGGCGAGCACCGCCTTGCGGCGGGTCGCGCCCAGCCCGGGGACGTCGTCCAGCGCACTGGCCGTCATCGTCTTGGACCGCTTGGACCGGTGATAGGTGATCGCGAAGCGGTGTGCCTCGTCCCGGATGCGCTGGAGCATCAACAGCGCCTCGCCGCTGCTGCGCGGGAGCACCACCGGGTCGTCCTCGCCGGGCACCCACACCTCTTCGAGCCGCTTGGCCAGCCCGCACACGGTGACGTCGACCACGCCCGCCTCCTCCAGGGCCCGCACCGCGGCGGCCACCTGGGGTTGACCGCCGTCGACCACGATCAACTGCGGCGGGTAGGCGAAGCGCTTGGGCCGACCGGTCTCCGGGTCGATCGGGCCGCCGTTCCGCGCCGCGTCCGCGTCGTCGTCGCCGACCGCGGCCGCATCGGCGTCGGCCACCGCGTCGCGCGCGAGATCCGCCTTGTACCGCCGAAACCGCCGGGTCAGCACCTCGTGCATCGCCCTCGGGTCGTCCTGGCCCTCGAAGGTCTTGATCGCGAACCGCCGATATTCACTCTTACGGGGCAGCCCGTCCTCGAAGACCACCATCGAGGCGACCACCTCGGTGCCCTGCAGATGGGAGATGTCGAAGCACTCGATGCGCAGCGGCGCGGTGTCCATCTCCAGCGCCTCGGCCAGTTGCTGGAGTGCGAGCGAACGGGCGGTCAGGTCGCCGGCCCGGCGCAGCTTGTGCAGGTTCAGCGCCTGTGCGGCGTTGCGTTGCACGGTCTCCTGGAGCGACTTCTTGTCGCCGCGCTGCGGCACCCGCAGTTCCACCCTGGCGCCGCGCAGCTCGCACAACCACTGGGTCAGCGCCGCGGTGTCCGCGGGCAGCGCGGGCACCAGCACCTCGCGCGGCACGGCCTCGCCGCGCTGCTCGCCGTAGAGCTGCTGGAGGAAGTGTTCGACCAGGTCGGCGGTGTCCACGTCCTCGACCCGCTCGGTGACCCAGCCGCGCTGACCGCGCACCCGGCCGCCGCGCACGTGGAAGATCTGGACGGCGACCTCCAACTCGTCCTCGGCCAGCGCGATCACATCCGCGTCGGTGCCGTCGCCGAAGACGATCGCGTTCTTCTCCAGGGCCCGGGTGAGCGCCGTTATGTCGTCCCGCAGTCGGGCCGCCTTCTCGTACTCCATCGCCTGCGCGGCCTGCTTCATCTCGCGCTCGACCCGCTTGATGTAGGGCCCGGTGCGGCCGGCCATGAACTCGCAGAAGTCCTCGGCGAGCGCCCGATGGTCCTCGGCGGAGATCTTGCCGGTGCACGGCGCCGCGCACTTGCCGATGTAGCCGAGCAGGCACGGGCGGCCGACCTGGCGGGCGTTCTTGAACACACCGGCCGAACACGTGCGCACCGGGAACACCCGCAGCAGCAGGTCGAGCGTCTCGCGAATGGCCCACGCGTGCCCGTAGGGCCCGAAGTAGCGCACTCCCTTGCGGTGCGGGCCGCGCATCACCTGGGCCCGGGGATACTCCTCGTTCAGCGTCACCGCGAGCGAGGGATAGCTCTTGTCGTCGCGGTATTTGACGTTGAAGCGCGGGTCGAACTCCTTGATCCAGGAGTACTCCAACTGGAGCGCCTCGACCTCGGTGCCGACCACGGTCCAGTCCACCGCGGCGGCGGTGGTGACCATGCTCTGGGTGCGCGGGTGCAGGTTGGCCAGGTCCTGGAAGTAGGACGAGAGCCGAGCGCGCAGGTTCTTCGCCTTGCCGACGTAGACGACGCGCCCGTGCTCGTCGCTGAACCGGTACACACCGGGCGACGTCGGGATCTGGCCGGGCGCGGGCCGGTACGACGACGGGTCCATTTCTCCACCCTATGTGCTGGCTCCAACAGATTTTTGCGGTCAACCCACCACGATTTCGCCGTTCGCGACCGTGACCGGCAGCGGCGTCAGGCCGCGCTTCGCGGGTCGGCGTACGACGGAACCGTCGTTCATCGAGAACTGGCTGCCGTGGCACTGGCACTGGATGACACCCTGGTCGACCTTGGTGACCAGACACCCCTGGTGCGGACAACGCGCGTCGAACGCCTTGTAATCGTCCTTCGCCGGTTGGGTCACCACGATCGAGGTGTCGGTGTAGACCTTGCCCTTGCCGACCGTCACGTCCTCGGAGCGACCCACCGTGACCGGGCCGTCGAGCAGTTTCTTCTCGTGCGGCGACGCGGGCTGGTTGTCCGCGGTGCACGCCGTCATGGCGAGCCCGGCGGCGCCGACCGCGCCGACCACTGCGGCTGTGCGCAGCAGCGTGCGCCGGTCCGGCCCGTGCTCGGCCGCCGCCGGGTCGGGCGCGGTCTCGGGTCGGGGCTGCTGCTGCGGGGTCATCCGGGATCTCCTTGTGAACGGTGACGCCGGTGGCGTGCCCCGTTCGGGGCACGCCACCGTGAGGCCGGTCAATCCTCGCACCCGGCCCGAAGGCCGCTCACGTCACCGTCGGTCGTACAGCACGTCCTGGAGGAACTTGCCGGTGTGGCTGCCGGGCACCTCGGCGACCTCCTCGGGAGTGCCCTCCGCGACCACCAGACCACCGCCGCTGCCGCCCTCGGGGCCCAGGTCGACCACCCAGTCGGCGGTCTTGATCACGTCGAGGTTGTGCTCGATCACGATCACCGTGTTGCCCTTGTCGACCAGGCTGGTGAGCACACCCAGGAGCCGACGGATGTCCTCGAAGTGCAGACCGGTGGTCGGCTCGTCGAGCACGTAGACCGTCTTGCCGGTGGAACGGCGCTGCAGTTCGGAGGCGAGCTTGACGCGCTGCGCCTCGCCACCGGACAGCGTGGTCGCGGGCTGGCCCAGCCGCACGTAACCCAGACCGACGTCGTTGAGGGTGCGCAGGTGCCGGGCGATCGCGGGGACCGCCTCGAAGAAGGCCAGGCCCTCCTCGATCGGCATGTCGAGCACCTCGGAGATGTTCTTGCCCTTGAAGTGCACCTCCAGGGTCTCCCGGTTGTACCGCGCGCCGTGGCAGACCTCGCACGGCACGTAGACGTCCGGCAGGAAGTTCATCTCGATCTTGATCGTGCCGTCGCCCGAGCAGTTCTCGCAGCGACCGCCCTTGACGTTGAACGAGAACCGGCCCGGCAGGTAGCCGCGCACCTTGGCCTCGGTGGTCTCCGCGAACAACTTGCGCACGTGGTCGAACACGCCGGTGTAGGTGGCCGGGTTCGAGCGCGGGGTGCGCCCGATCGGGCCCTGGTCCACGTGCACGACCTTGTCCACCAGCTCGGTCCCGGTGATCCGGGTGTGCCGGCCGGGCACCAGGCGGGCGCCGTTGAGCTCGCGGGCCAGGTGCGTGTACAGGATGTCGTTGACCAGGGTCGACTTGCCCGAGCCGGACACGCCGGTGACCGCGGTGAACACGCCGAGCGGGAAGGCCACGCCGACGTCGCGCAGGTTGTTCTCCCGGGCGCCGTGCACGACCAGGCGACGCTTCTTGTCCGGCACCCGACGCTCGGTGGGCGTGGCGATCGACTTGCGGCCGGAGAGGTAGTCGCCGGTCGCCGAACGCTTGTTCTTGAGCAGTTCCTTGTAGCTGCCCGAGTGCACCACCTCGCCGCCGTGCTCGCCCGCGCCGGGACCGATGTCCACGACCCAGTCGGCGACCCGGATGGTGTCCTCGTCGTGCTCGACCACGATCAGCGTGTTGCCCATGTCGCGCAGCCGGACCAGGGTCTCGATCAGCCGGTGGTTGTCCCGCTGGTGCAGGCCGATGGACGGCTCGTCGAGCACGTAGAGCACGCCGACCAGACCGGAGCCGATCTGGGTGGCGAGCCGGATGCGCTGCGCCTCGCCGCCGGACAGGGTGCCGGCGGCCCGACTCAGCGAGAGGTAGTCCAGGCCGACGTCGACCAGGAACTTCAGCCGCTCGTTGACCTCCTTGAGCACCCGCTCGGCGATCTTCTTCTCGCGCGCCACCAGCTTGATCCGGCCGAGGAAGTCGGCGCAGTCGCTGATCGACATCGACGCGACGTCGGCGATCGACTTGTCCGCGATGGTCACCGCGAGCACGATCGGCTTGAGCCGGGCACCGTGACACGTGGCACACGGCACCTCGCGCATGTAGCCCTCGAAGCGCTCGCGACTGGTGTCGGTCTCCGCCTCGGAGTGCCGGCGCACGATGTAGGGCAGCGCGCCCTCGAAGGACGTGTAGTACGAGCGCTCGCGGCCGTAGCGGTTCTTGTACTTGACGTGGATCTGCGTCTTGTGGCCGTTCAGCAGCGCCTTCTTGGCCCGCTGCGGCAGGCCGTCCCAGGCGATGTCGGTCCGAAAGCCCATCTCCTCCGCGACGGCGGCCACCAGCCGGCCGAAGTACTCCGAGGCGTGTCCGCTCGACCACGGCGCGAGCGCGCCCTCGTCCAACGACTTCTGCCCGTCGGGCACCACCAGCTCCGGGTCGACCTCCATCCGGGTGCCGATGCCGGTGCAGTCCGGGCAGGCGCCGAACGGCGAGTTGAAGGAGAACGAGCGCGGCTCCAGCTCCTCGAACGACAGGTCGTCGTACGGGCAGTAGAGGTGCTCGGAGAACATCCGCTCGCGATTGGCGTCGTCCTCGGGCAGGTCGACGAAGTCCAGGATGACCATGCCGGAGCCGAGCGAGAGCGCGGTCTCCACCGAGTCGGTCAGTCGGCGCTTGGCCGAGGACTTGACGGTCAGGCGGTCGATGACCACCTCGATGGTGTGCTTCTCCTGCTTCTTGAGCTTGGGCGGGTCGGTGAGCTGGATCACCGCGCCGTCCACCCGGGCCCGGCTGTAGCCCTTGGACTGGAGTTCGGCGAACAGGTCGACGAACTCGCCCTTGCGCTCGCGCACGATCGGCGAGAGCACCTGGAAGCGGGTGCCCTCCTCCAACTCCAGCACCCGGTCGACCACCTGCTGCGGGCTCTGCCGGGCGATCGGACGGGCGCACTGCGGACAGTGCGGGTGACCGATCCGGGCGTAGAGCAGGCGCAGGTAGTCGTAGACCTCGGTGATCGTGCCGACCGTGGAGCGCGGGTTGCGGTTCGTCGACTTCTGGTCGATCGAGACCGCGGGCGACAGGCCCTCGATGAAGTCGACGTCGGGCTTGTCCATCTGCCCGAGGAACTGGCGCGCGTAGGACGACAGCGACTCGACGTAGCGGCGCTGTCCCTCCGCGAAGATCGTGTCGAACGCGAGCGAGGACTTCCCGGAGCCGGACAGGCCGGTGAAGACGATGAGCGCGTCGCGCGGTAGGTCGAGGGAGACGTCCTTGAGGTTGTGCTCGCGCGCGCCACGGACGATGAGACGGTCGGCCACTTGAGAATCGAAACCCTTCGACGACATGCCGCTGCGGCTGAATGATGTCGAGCTGATCGGTACGCGTCGACAGTGCGGATCGAGGCGGCGCGGATCGGGACCAAGCCGACCGAAGCCATGCCTCGCGCCATCGTAAGCAGCCTGCGGCAGGTTTTTGTTCCCCTTTGAGCCGCCAGGCTATCGCACATTCATTCGAACAA
This sequence comes from Embleya sp. NPDC059213, assembly GCF_042754445.1. Taxonomy (NCBI): domain Bacteria; kingdom Bacillati; phylum Actinomycetota; class Actinomycetes; order Kitasatosporales; family Streptomycetaceae; genus Embleya; species Embleya sp. NPDC059213. The sequence continues at coordinate 84,511 of NZ_JBHZAV010000002.1, read as the reverse complement.
AACTTCCTCGGACCACTCTTCACTCGATCGTGTGAAGCTCCGGCCCGGGCACTCGGGCCGACTCGCGCCACTAAGGTGAAACCCCAAGACCTCGCCGCACCGGGACCCGTCTCGTCCCGCGGTTCGGCGGCGAGGGCGATCCGGGGGAGGTATGCGTGACCACGGACGGGTTCGACCCCGCCGCTCTGCTCGCGGAGATCAACGAAGCGACCGCGCAGGTATTGGCGACCGCGGAACGACTGACGCCCGAGCACCTGGCCGGTCCGTCGTTGCTGCCCGGGTGGAGCAGAGGCCATGTGCTGACCCACCTCGCGCGCAACGCGGACGCCCTGACCAACCTGCTGAACTGGGCCCGCACCGGGATCCCGACGCCGATGTACCCGCCGGGGGACGCCCGCGACCGGGCCATCGACGAGGGCGCCGGTCGACCGCCGCAGGAGCAGCTCACCGACCTCTACGACGCGTCCAACCGGTTCGCCCAGGCGTTCACCGCCATGACGCCGACCGCGTGGGGCGCCAAGGTCACCGCGCGCAACGCGGGCGAGATCGCCGCCACGACGCTGCCCGCCAAACGACTGCGCGAGCTGTACATCCACCACGTCGACCTGGACGCGGGCTGGACCCCGGCGCACTGGCCGACCGAGTACACCGAGCGTGAGCTGAACGAGGTGGCCGCCTCCTTCCGGGGTCGACCGGACTGCCCGCCGCTGCTGCTGCGCGACGACATCACCCACCGCGAGTCGTTGATCGGCCCGGAGGGCGTGGCTCCCGCCGCGGTCGTCTCCGGTCGCCGTCAGTCGCTGCTCGCGTGGCTGATCGGCCGGACCAACGGCGACGGCCTGACCGTCGAGCCGTTCGGCCGGCTGCCACCGCTGCCCGCGTGGATGTAACCGGCGGCGGCATCCGCCGGTCGGTAGCCGAGAGTGGCCGCGGCCGGGGAGGATGGCTCGTATGACGTATCACGGATCCGTGAAGGTCGGCGGCGCCCCGGCCGTGCGCGAGCTGGCCAATCTGATGATCACCAAGGTGGCCGTCGGGCCCTACGACAACGACGCCTACCTGCTCCGCTGCCGCGCCACCGATCAACAGTTGTTGATCGACGCGGCCAACGACGCCGGCACGCTGATCACCCTGGTGGGCGACGGCGGCCTGGCGAAGGTGGTCACCACGCATCGGCACCAGGACCACTGGCAGGCGCTCGCCGAAGTGGTCGCGCACACCGGCGCGACCACGCTGGCCGGGCGCGACGACGCCGAGGCCGTGCCGGTGCCCACCGACGTGCTCGTGGACGACGGCGACACGATCGCCTTCGGCGCGATCGAACTGCGGGCCATCCACCTGGTGGGCCACACCGAGGGCAGCATCGCGCTGCTGTACGACGACCCCAAGGGCCACCCGCACCTGTTCACCGGCGACTGCCTGTTCCCCGGCGGGGTGGGCAACACCTTCGGCGACCCGGCCGCGTTCGATCGGCTGATCGACGACGTCGAACACAAGCTCTTCGACCGGCTCCCGGACGAGACCTGGGTCTACCCGGGCCACGGCAACGACACCACCCTCGGCGCCGAGCGCCCCGCCCTGACCGAGTGGCGCGAACGCCGCTGGTGATTTCGCCGCCGAGCGACGGTCGGGTCAGGCCCGACCGGCGCTCGGCGCCGCCGCCCGACGCCGGGCCCGGTGCGCGGCCACGTTGGCGCGGTTGGCGCACGCGTCGGAGCAGTAGCGCTTGCGGCCGTTGCGCGAGGTGTCCGCGAACACCCGCTCGCAGTCGGTGGCCGCGCACACCCCGGACCGCCCCAGGCCGTAGTCGGCCACCAGGTTGGCCAACCCCACCGCGGTGTTGATCCGGATGCGCTGCACGAACGGCACCCCCGAGGGCGCGTGGTGCAGGTGCAGACCGCGGCCGTGATCCACCAGCCGCGGACGCACCTCGACCCGCGCCAGCAGCGCGTTGATCTGCGCCACGCCCGCCTCCAGGTCGCCGATCACGAAGAAGGCGCGCAGCTCGCCGGCCCACTCGACCAGGGGTTCCAGCTCCTCCCGCGTCAGATCCGCGACCAGGAACGAGAACGTGCTCAGCACCTCCCGCGCGGATTCCAGATCCGGCGGCACGCCGTCCGCGCCCGTCCACGCGTTGACCATCGCGACGGCAGCGCCGACGCCGTCACTACGGTAACCGTTGACTTCCATTGAACCCTTACCTAAGCTGCCGGATATGTAAGGAGCTACACCAGGACACCCATTACCCTATTCAACCTGGGGGCAACCCGATGTCTTCCCGGTGCGACGCCTGCGGACGGATCGAGGATCCGCGCATGACCGTACTGTCCCGACACTCCACATCCCAGGGCGAGATCGTCTACACCCGCTGCCTGTGCGGCAGCGTCGGTGTGCGTCTGCGGCCCACCACGACGCAGCGGCCCCCGCACGAGGTGCTCCTCGCCCAGGGGCCGCCGGCCGTACCGCTTCCGAACTAGACGCTCGCGTCCTTGTCGGCGGACGCCTCGGCCTCGGCCGCCGCGAGCTCGTCCTTCTTGTTCTTGCGCAGGCTCAGCACCGTGGTCACCGTCAGGGTCAACACGATCACGCCGAGCGAGAGCGGGATGCCGATCTCCGGCACGTGCACACCCTGACCGTGCAGCGCCTCGAAGATCAGCTTGATCCCGATGAAGCCGAGGATCACCGACAGGCCGTACGACAGGTAGACGAGCTTCTTGAGCAGCCCGCCGATCAGGAAGTAGAGCTGGCGCAGGCCCATCAGCGCGAACGCGTTCGCGGTGAAGACGATGTACGGCTCCTTGGTGAGGCCGAAGATCGCCGGGATGGAGTCCAGGGCGAACAGCACGTCGGTGGTGCCGACGGCGATCATCACGATCAACATCGGCGTGACGAGACGCTTGCCGTTCTCCTTCACCACGAGCTTCATGTCGCGGTAGCCGTCGGTGGTCGGCAACACCTTCTCGACCTTGCGCAGGAGGGCGTTCTCCTCGAACTCCTCCTCCTCGTCCGACTGGGCCTCCTTGATCAGCTTCCACGCGGTCCAGATCAGGAACGCGCCGAAGATGAAGAAGACCCACGAGAACGCGGCGACGACCGCGGCGCCGGCGGCGATGAAGATGCCGCGCAGCACCAGCGCGAGCAACACGCCGACCAGCAGCACCCGCTGCTGATACTGCGGCGGCACCGCGAACTTGCCCATGATCAGTACGAACACGAACAGGTTGTCGACACTCAGCGACTTCTCGGTGATGAAGCCGGCGAAGAACTCGCCGGCGGGTGCCGACCCGGAGAAGACCCACAGGCCGATTCCGAACAGCACGGCGAGGCCGACCCAGAAGACGCCCCAGAGGGACGCCTCCTTGAGGGTGACCTCGTGCGGCTTGCGATTGAGGAACAGATCGACTGCCACCAGTGCCAGCAGCACGACGATGGTCAGGATCCAGGCAACGGGTGAAACGTCCACTGCGCCTCCGGCAGACGTGGGGGGTCGCGTCATCGCCGGAGGGGGGATGTACCCCTCCGATTGCCTCCAGGATGCCAGAAGGTAAAGGAAAGACCAAGCGATCCTTTGCCAAACCCTGGTGACAGGCTGTCAGAAGACCTGCGGCGCCGGCCCGGTCGAAGTGCCCGGATACCCGTCAGATCCCCGGCGCGAACCCCCGGCGCGGCTTGAGTACGGGCGCGGGCAGCCGCTCCGGGGCCCGGGCGGGCGGCACCGGCAGCCCCAGACTGCGGGTACCCAGCCCCGCCAACAGCAGCGGCAGCAGCCGCGCGGTCACCCGGGCATCGGCCAGGGCCGCGTGCGCGTCGGGGAAGGTCAGCCCGAAGTGCGCACAACACGTCCCGAGCTTGTGGTCGGCCAACGGCAGCCCGGACGCCTTCGCCAGCTTCATCGTGCACAACGCAGGCAACGTCGGCGGCGCCAGGCCGGCCGCGACGAACTCGGCCTCCAGGAAGCGCTGTTCGAAGGACGCGTTGTGGGCGACCACCACCGCGTCCGCCAGCAACCCGGCCAACTCGCGGGCGATCTGCGCGAACCGGGGCGCGCCCACCACGTCGGCGGCGGTGATCCGGTGTACGTGGCTCGCGCCCACCGAACGCCCCGGATCCAGCAGCGTGGTCCACTCGCGCAGCACCTCGCCGGTGCCGCGGACGCGCACCACGCCGATCTCCACGATGCGATCCCCGCGCGCCGGCGAGAACCCCGTGGTCTCCAGGTCGACGACCGCGAATTCGGTCCGGGCAACCTCGGCGGGCACCCCGAGCGTGCGCACGGGATCGGCATAGGCGAACAAGGCGACATCCCTCTCCCCCGGCCGCCTTGGTCACGACCGACGGGGCGAGAGTCTATGACCCCCGCCCCGCCCGATTCACCGCATTGCCACAAACCACCCGCTTCGCCCCCACCCGGGCACCGGGCGGCGGCCCCGACAGCCACCCGAACAGCCCACGCCGGCCCGGCCCGCGTTCGAGGCCACCCGGCCGGCGGCCGAACCCCGCGCTCAGCGCCCGTCCGTGCCCGCGACCCAGGACAACAACTGCCGCGTGGCCTCCGCGCCGCCGGACGGCAGATCCGCCGTGTACACCCACGGCAGCCCGATCCACGGGTCCATGATGTGGTCCTCCGGAATCGCGGTGAGCCGCAACAACGAGCGCCACAACGGATCCAGCAACGGCCCGAACGACTCGGCGTCCCCACGCGAGCCCACCACGATCACGTGCACCCCGACCCTGGGGCCCTCCTCGACGATGTGCCGCAACTGCGCCGCACTGCGATCGTCGAAGCCGAACGGGAAGTCGTGCACGAGCACCAACTGTCGGGCCAGATCCAAATCGTCCGGCAGCGCGTCCACCGCGTCGTTGGCCACCGCCATCCGCACCAGCTCGATCCGGTCCAGGATCCGCCCCAGCAACGCGGACACGTCGGCCGCGTCGGTGGCCACCGGCCCCACCAGCAGCCCGGACGAGGCCAGCGGCTGCAACGGCGCGGCAGCCGTACCCTTGCCCGCCGGGTCGACCACGTGCACCTTGAACTCGCCCACCGGGAACGCCGCGAACATCCGCGCGGTCAACGACACCGCGAGCTCGTCGGCCCGCTCCGCGCCATTGCCCCGCTCGCCCTCCAGGCCACTGGCACCGGTGTCGATCCACAACCCGCGATCCATCGGCAGCCGCAACACCATCGGCACCCGCAACTCCGGCCGCTCCGGCAGATGCAGATCGCCGAGCCGAATCGCCGGCGCCCCGTCCTCCGGCGCCTGCCACCCGGCCCACGACGTGCTGTCCCAACGCGCCATCACCGGCGGCAGGTTCGGCTCCAACTGCTCGACCTCGCCGACCAACTGCGCGGTGTCCCGATCGAGCACGGCCTTGGCCTGCTCGGCCAACGCCCGGTGCCGGTCGCGCGCGGTGTCCTGCGCGGCGAGCCCTGCGGGCGAGAAGCGCGCGGCGGGGTCGCTCAGGACCCCCTCCAACTCCTTGTCCAACCGACCGTCGGCGTACTCGATCGCCGACCGGTAGGCGGCGGCCGATCGCGCCGCGTCCTCGAACACGCCCCAGACCTGCTCGTACAGCTTCTCCACCTCGCGCCGCGCCGCCCGCTGCGCGGCCTCGCGCTCGACGTCCGGCGGGGCCGCGGCCCACGCCATGCCGCCGTTTTGATCCACCCGCGGCGCGGTGCCCGGCTCGCGCGGCTCGGTGGGCGCGTTCGCGGCGCTGAACGGCGCGGCGGCCGGTCCGCCGAGCGCGGTGCGCGCCCGGTCCACCACCCGCGCCCGGTTCTGCACGCCGACGTCCTTGAGCAGCGCCTCCAGGCCGGCCTCGTAGCCCTGCCCCACGGCGCGCACCTTCCACGCACCCTGGCGTCGATACAGCTCCACGGTCTGCAACGCGCGCTCGCTGCCCAGATCGGTGATCCGGAACGTGGCCAGGTCCTCCCCGGCCGCCCGCACGGTCACCACCGGCGCCGCGACCACGCCGAACCGGTCCACCCCGCCGCCCTCCAGCGAGGCGCCGACCAGCACCCGCTCGATCTCGGCGGGCAGCCGGTCCAGCTCGAAGGTCGCACCGGCCTGACGGATGGTCGCCCCGACGGTGTCGCCACCGCCGCGCTGGATCACGTCGTCGTCGTCGCGGACCCGATCGTCGGCCCCCACCAGGGTCACCACCAGCTCGACCGGGCATTGTGCCGCGATCTCGACCTCCACCCGGGTGTCGGGCAGCGCCAGGTTCTGACCCCGTACCAGTTCGGTGCTCACGTGCGTTCGTCCCCTCCCCGCCCCGCCGGGACGGACCCCGCGCGAGCGGGCCGGGAGGCGTACTCCGCCCGTCCCGGCCCGCTCACCATGTTTGGTTGTGCGTCCTACAGGTGCGCCATCAGAGCCGGGAGCAGGTCGCGCAGGGTCTGACCGTGCGCGGGCTCGCCGATCGCGGCCATCTTCCAGCCGGTGCCGTGCCGGTAGAGCTTGGCCATGATCTGGCCGGTGTAGTTGCCACCACCGGAGAGCGTGTAGCGCGCCAGCTCGGTGTTCGTGGTCTCGTCCACAATCCGGCAGAACGCGTTCTCGATCTCCTGGAAGGTCTGCCCCTGGAAGGAGCTGACCGTGAAGATGATCTGGTCCACGTGCACCGGCACGCGGGACAGATCCACGAGGATCGACTCGTCGTCGCCGTCACCGTGCCCGGTCAGGTTGTCGCCGGTGTGGCGAACGGACCCGTCCTTGCTGGTGAGCTGGCCGAAGTAGCAGACGTCGACCGGCTGGTTCTCCGCGAAGAGCACGCACGACGCGTCGAGGTCGACCTCCTTCTCCCGGCTGCCGAACAGGCCGCGGCGCTTGATGGCGTCCCAGCCCAGGCCCATCCGGACCATGGTCAGCTCGCCACCACCCGGCTTGTCGAGTGAAATCCTCTGGCCCTTGGACATGTTGACGGCCACTGGCGACGTCTCCCCTCACAGATTTGGTCACGCGGCTCGCGAACGCCGTCCCCGGGTCGGGGCGGGCCCACACGGCCGCAGAGTAGTCCTCGGGAGTCGCCGGTGTCCCGGCGAGCCCCCTCGGTGACATTCAGGATCACGAACCTACCGGTCAAGACGTACGGGCTTCGCAGGCCGTTCCCCGATGCCCGTGATCCGTCCCGGCCGCGGGTCAGGCGATGCCCGCCGCCTTCATCCCGCGCAGCTCCTTCTTCAGCTCCCCGACCTCGTCGCGCAACCGCGCGGCCAGTTCGAATTGCAGTTCGGAAGCCGCGGCGTGCATCTGCTCGGTCATCACCCGGATCATGTCCGCGAGATCGGCCGCGGGCAGATTGTCCGTCGCCGCCTTCTTGCCCAACGAGGGCACCGGCGCCTTCTGCCGACCCTTGTTGCCGGCCAGCAGATCGGCGGTGTCCGCGTCCTCGCGCGAGATCGAGTCGAGAATGTCCACGATCTTCTTGCGCAGCGGCTGCGGGTCGATGCCGCGCTCGGTGTTGTACGCGATCTGCTTGGCGCGTCGGCGGTTGGTCTCGTCGATCGCCTTGGCCATCGACGGGGTGATCTTGTCCGCGTACATGTGCACCTGGCCGGACACGTTGCGCGCCGCCCGACCGATGGTCTGGATCAACGAGGTGCCCGAGCGCAGGAAGCCCTCCTTGTCCGCGTCCAGGATGGACACGAGCGAGACCTCGGGCAGGTCCAGGCCCTCGCGCAGCAGGTTGATGCCGACCAGCACGTCGTACTCGCCCAGCCGCAGCTCGCGCAGCAGCTCGACCCGGCGCAGCGTGTCGATGTCGCTGTGCAGGTAGCGCACCCGCACCCCCTGCTCCAGGAAGTAGTCCGTGAGGTCCTCGGACATCTTCTTGGTCAGCGTGGTGACCAGGACCCGCTCGTCCTTCTCGGCCCGGGTGCGGATCTCGTGCAGCAGGTCGTCGATCTGGCCCTCGGTCGGCTTGACCACGACCTCGGGGTCGATCAGGCCGGTCGGGCGGATGATCTGCTCGACCACCGCGTCCGCCTTGGCCAGCTCGTACTTGCCGGGGGTCGCGGACAGGTACACCGTCTGCCCGACGCGCTCCAGGAACTCCTCCCACTTGAGCGGGCGGTTGTCCATCGCGGAGGGCAGCCGGAAGCCGTGCTCGACCAGGGTGCGCTTGCGCGACGCGTCACCCTCGTACATCGCGCCGATCTGCGGCACCGTCACGTGCGACTCGTCCAGCACCAGCAGGAAGTCCTCGGGGAAGTAGTCGAGGAGCGTGTTCGGCGCGGTGCCCGCCTCGCGGCCGTCCATGTGCCGCGAGTAGTTCTCGATGCCGGAGCAGGTGCCGATCTGGCGGAGCATCTCGATGTCGTACGTGGTCCGCATCCGCAGCCGCTGGGACTCCAGCACCTTGCCCTGCTTGTCCATCCGGGCGAGCGTCTCCTCCAGCTCCCGCTCGATCCCGGCGACCGCGCGCTCCATCCGCTCGGGGCCGGCCACGTAGTGCGTGGCGGGGAAGACGTAGAGCTCGTCGTCCTCGCTGACCACCTCGCCGGTGAGCGGGTGCAGCGTCATCAGCGACTCGATCTCGTCGCCGAACATCTCGATCCGCACGGCCAGCTCTTCGTAGACCGGGAAGATCTCGATCGTGTCGCCGCGCACCCGGAAGGTGCCGCGGGTGAACGCGACGTCGTTGCGGGTGTACTGGTTGCCGACGAAGCGGCGCAGCAGCGCGTCCCGCTCGATCTCCTCGCCGACCCGCAGCCGAACCATCCGGTCCACGTATTCCTGCGGGGTGCCCAGGCCGTAGATGCAGGACACGGACGCGACCACGACCACGTCCCGGCGGGTCAGCAGCGAGTTGGTGGTCGAGTGCCGCAGCCGCTCGACCTCCTCGTTGATCGAGGAGTCCTTCTCGATGTAGGTGTCCGTGGTCGGGACGTACGCCTCGGGCTGGTAGTAGTCGTAGTACGAGACGAAGTACTCGACGGCGTTGTTGGGCAGCAGCTCACGAAATTCGTTGGCGAGCTGCGCCGCGAGGGTCTTGTTGGGCGCCATGACCAGAGTCGGCCGCTGGAGCCGCTCGATCATCCACGCGGTCGTCGCCGACTTGCCGGTGCCGGTCGCGCCGAGCAACACCACGTTCTTGTCGCCCGCGTCGACCCGCTGTTCCAGAAGATCGATCGCCTGCGGCTGGTCACCGGACGGCCGATAGGGACTGACGACCTCGAAGGGCGCCACTTTGCGTTCGAGATCGGTAATGGGTCGCACGGGATACACGTTACGGGTCCGCACCGACAAGCGTCGTGAACCGAGCAACGCCTTGCCGCCGCGAGGCCCGATCACGCCGCTCCGCAGCCGCTCAGGCCCCCGTCAGCCGCTCCCACAACGCGCGCACCTGCGGCTCCAGCGCCGTCAACGGCCCGTCGTTGTCGATCACCACGTCCGCGACGGCCAACCGCTGCTCGCGCGAAGCCTGCGCGGCCATCCGGGCCCGAGCGTCGGCCTCCGGCATGCCCCGCAGCCGGACCAGCCGGTCGAGCTGCGTCTGGGGAGCGGCGTCCACCACCACCACCAGGTCGTACAGCTTCGCCAGGTCGTTCTCCGCCAACAGCGGCACGTCGTTGATCAGCACCGCGTCCTCCCCGGCGGCGGCCGTCAGCTCCGCCGCGCGCGCGCCGACCAGCGGGTGCACGATCGCGTTCAGCGCGGCCAGCCGATCCGGCGAGCCGAAGACGATCCGGCCCAGCCCCGGGCGATCCAGCGAGCCGTCCGGCAGCAACACCGATTCGCCGAACTCGGCCACCACCGCGGCCAGCCCCGGCGTGCCCGGTGCCACCACCTCGCGCGCGATCCGGTCCGAGTCGATCACCACCGCGCCCAGTTCGGCGAGCCGGCGCGCCACCTCGCTCTTGCCGGCTCCGATGCCGCCGGTGAGCCCGACGTTGCCCCTGCTGCCCATGTGGCGCCCCTCGTACGTCTTTCGGGTGGACCAAGACCGGGCCACGGTAGGCCAGGCGACCCCAGGGTAGAAGGGCGCCGGCCCGCAATACGCGCGAGCCCGCCCCGAGGACGGGACGGGCTCGCGGGCACAGGCCGCGGGTCAGATGTTCAGCTTGCGGAAGATCGGCCGCGGCACGTGCCGCAGCGCGGACATCACGAAGCGGAACTGGCCCGGCACCCAGACCACGGACGACTTGCGGCGCAGGCCCTTGACGATCGCCTCGGCGACCGCCTCGGGCGTGGTGGCCAGCGGCGCGTCCGGCAGACCCTCGGTCATCTTGGTCCTGACGAAGCCCGGCCGCACCACCATCACGTGCACGCCGGTGCCGTGCAGCTTGTCGCCCAGGCCCTGGGCGAACGCGTCCAGGCCGGCCTTGGTCGAGCCGTAGATGAAGTTCGACTTGCGGGCCCGCTCGCCGGCCACGGAGGAGATGACCGCGAGCGCGCCGTGGCCCTGCCGGGACAGCGCGTTGGCCGCCGCCAGCCCGGCCGAGACGCCGCCCACGTAGTTGACCTGCGCGACGCGCGCGGCGGCGGCCGGGGACTTCGCGTCCGCCTCCTGGTCGCCCAGCACACCGAAGGCGAGCAGCACGACGTCGATGTCGCCGGCGGCGAAGACCTCGTCGATGGTCTTCTCGTGGTCGTCGGTCTCGGCCGCGTCGAAGCCGACCACCTCGACGCTCGCGCCGAGGCCGCGCAGTTCCTCGGCGGCCGTGTCCAGCGCGGCGGAGGGGCGACCGGCGAGCACGACCCGCCGGACCCGCTCGGCGACCATCGCGCGAGCCGTGGTCAGCGCGATCTCGGAGGTGCCGCCGAGAACGAGCAGGGACTGCGGTGCGCCCAGGGCGTCTTTCACGGTGTGTCCTTCACAAAACGTGGTTCACGAGACGACGGAAGAAGGGGTGGGTCAGATCCCGAGTCGGCGGGCCTGGTCGGAGACGAAGATCCCGTCCGGGTCGACCTTGGCCCGCACCTCGCGAAAGCGCTCCAGCCGCGGGTACATCCGGGCCAGGTCGGCCGGGTCCATCCGCGAGTCCTTGGCGAGGTAGAACCGGCCCTCGTTGGTCAGCACGATCTCGTCGAGCTGCTTGAGCAGCCGCGCCAGCCCGGGCGTGTTGGTCGGGAAGTCGAGCGTCAGCGTCCACCCCGGCTTGGGGAAGGACAGGAAGCCCTCGTTGCCGGGACCGAACCGCTTGAGCACCGTGAGCGAGGAGGGCGCGCCGTGCGCGCTGATCGTCTCGACCGCCTTGACCAGGCCGTCCTCGCGCCCGAACGGCACCACGAACTGGTACTGGAGGAAGCCGGTCCGCCCGTAGACCCGGTTCCATTCCTGGACCAGGTCCAGCGGGTGGAAGAACCCGGTGATCGACTGCAGTTGGCCGACCTTGTGCTTGGGCGCCTTGCGGTACCACAGCTCGTTGAACATGCCCATGGTGAGCTTGTTCGGCAGCCGCCCCGGGACCAGGTCCGGGACGGTCAGCAGCGAGCCGGTGCGAAAACGCAGCGGGTCCCGGCGCTTCTTCGCGGGCAGGTCGTCGAGCGCGGCGAACTCGCCGCAGGTGAGCACGCAGCGGCCCAGGTTGGCGCCCTTGGCCAGGCAGTCCAGCCAGGCGACGGTGTACGTGTACTTCTCGTCCGTCTCGGCCATCAGCGCCATGGCCTCGTCGAGGTTCTTCGTGCGGTCGGTGTCCACCGACGCGAGCGAGGTCTCGATGGGCGTCATCCGGATGGTCGCGGACAGGATCAGGCCGGTCAGGCCCATGCCGCCGGCGGTGGCCCAGAACAACTCCGGGTCGCCCTCGGGGGTGATCGTGCGCTCGGTGCCGTCGGCCATCAACATGTCGATGGACAGGACGTGGTTGCAGAAGCTGCCGTCCGCGTGGTGGTTCTTGCCGTGTACGTCGGCACCGATCGCGCCGCCCACGGTGACCTGCCGGGTGCCCGGGGTGACCGGCACGAAGAAGCCGAACGGGACGAACAGTTCGATCAGCCGGTCCAGGCTCACCCCGGCCTCGCAGGTGACCAGGCCGCGTTCGAGGTCCACCGCGAGGATCCGGTCCAGGCCGGTCATGTCCAGCACGGTGCCGCCGGCGTTCTGCGCGGGATCGCCGTACGAGCGGCCCAGGCCGCGGGCGATCACCCCGCGCGAGGTGCGTTGCCCCAACGCGGTCGCGACCTGGTCGCGGTCGGTGGGGCGCACGACGTCGGCGAAGGTGGGGGTGGTGCGTCCCCAACCGTTCAGGCTGACCCGCCGCGCGGTTGGTCGTACGTCGGCCGACGGGCCGTCAGACATGGAAAACCCCCAGAACAAAGGTGAGAAGCCAGGCGAAGCCAAGGCCGACGAGGACCTTGTCCTTGAGAAGAACGTCCTCGGGGGACCCGGCGGTTCCGGCGTCCACGTAGACGGCGTAGCGCAGGAACGCGAAACCGAACGGAACCAGCGACAACTGGTGCCAGGCGAGCGTCGAATCGCCCTCGGGAATCTGGAACGCCCACAGCGAGTAGGTGAGCAGCGTCACCGAGACCGCCATCTGCCACACGAAACGCAGGTAGGTGATCGAGTAGTTGGCCAGCGAGGCACGCGTCTTGGCGGCCTCCTCGCCCATCAGGACCATCTCCGAGTAGCGCTTGCCGGCCACCATGAACAGCGAACCGAAGCCCGCGGTCAGCAGGAACCAACGCGACAGCGGCAGTTCGGAGGCGGTACCGCCGGCCATCGCCCGGAACAGGAAGCCGGAGGCGACCATGGCCAGGTCGAGCACCACGACGTGCTTGAAGGAGAAGCAGTACGCGACGTTGAGCACCACGTACAGCGCCAGCACCAGCGCGGTCCCGGGGTTGCACAGCAACACCCCGAGCACGACGGCGGTGATGCCCAGGATCGGCCCCAGCACCCACGCGAGCTTGACCGGCACCGCGCCCGAGGCGATCGGGCGGTTGCGCTTGGTCGGGTGCTCGCGGTCGGCCTCGACGTCGAACGCGTCGTTGATGTAGTAGATCGCCGAGGCGGCCAGGCAGAACAGTACGAACATGATCGCGCTGTGCCCGAGGACGTAGCCCTCGTCCAGCCGTCCGGCCGCCAGCGGCGCGGCGAACACGAGCACGTTCTTGACCCACTGCTTGGGCCGGGCCAACTTCAGCAGACCGCCCGCGAGACCCCCGTGCGCCGGGCGCGCAGGCGCCTCGACGGGGGTGGTGCCGGCCGCGGTCGCAACCAGGGCCTCACTCGACTCGAGCGGAGATTCGACTTCGGATGTACTCAAGACCTCAGAACCCCTTCGGACGCTGTGCCCGACGAGCCCAGGCGCGGCCCAGGCCGCCGGCCGCGAGACCCATGGTCGCGCCGGCGGCCACGTCGGACGGATAGTGGACGCCCACGACGAGCCGCGAGAAACACGTCGCAGCGGCGGCCGTACCCGTGACGGCGGTGGGCAGGAGGCCGTGGAACGCCACGGCGGCGGCGGCGGAGGACACCGAGTGCGAGGACGGGAAGCTGTGCCGACCGGCGGTCCGCACCGTCGGCTCCAGGCCCGGTATGGCCGGCCGCGGTCGGCGCACCACACGCTTGACCACCATGCTGGCCACGTGTGCGCCGGCGACGGTGGCGGTGGCGCGCAGCCACTCCGGCCGACGGCCGCGGTCCACGGCCGCGCCGACCAGTCCGGCGGCGAGCCAGACCCCGGCGTGCTCCCCGGCGAAGGACAGCGCCTTGCTCGTGCGCTGGACGACCGGATGTCCGGTACGCCCGCGCACGCCGCGGTACAGGGCGACGTCGGAAGCGCCGACCGTCTTGACTACCTGCCCGGTGGCGAACGCTCCACCAAAGGCCATCGAGATCCTCATTCCTACCGCACGTCGAATGGGCGCCCTGCCCCGAAGTCCGGGGGCCTACGTGCTCCGGCGGTCGTCCCGACCGCCACACGGGCCACTTCCATACAAGCCCGGCGCATGGCACCAGTGAGTCAGGGTACGCGAACCGAGCACGGGCTCTTCGCCGAGCCGGCCCGGCGACCACCGGGTCGGGCCCGCGCCGGCCACGCCCCCGCGATACCTCGTCGTTCCTGGTCAGACGCTGTCAAACGGGTGACGGCGCCGGTGCGAGGCGGCGACGTTTCGTGACGGAACTGTGGCAGACCCGCAGCCTGCGCGATGCCGGGCCGATGCACAAGCGCGTCCTGGGACGGGAGTTCGCCCTTTCGGCGGGGTCGGGTCAGCGCAGCGGCACGGGCGAGAAGCCGCCCGTCACCAGGCGCGCCGGAGCGCCGCTTCCGTCGGCCGGGACGGACCACACATCGGTGGCCGCGCCCGCCCCGGTCGGCAGTGCGTAGCCCACCGTGCGCTCGTCCAGCCAGATCGCCTGGTCGTCCACACCCCGGGTCTCCGCGAGCGGTGTCTCGCGCATGCTCGCCAGGTCGAGCACGTACAGTCGCCACGGATTGCGGGTGCTCTGCGAGACCTTCTTCTTGAACACCAGGCGGGTGCCGTCCGGGGACAACGACGGGCACTCGACGTTCTCCCGCAGCACCGTCATGGTGCGGGCCCGCAGGTCGCCGCGCACCAGGTAGGTGCGGCCGGAGGTGTTGGTGGACAGCGTGGCGTAGAACGTGTTGTCGTCCGCGGTGAAGGTGACGCCCCAGAAGTTGCGGTCCGGCGACCTGAGTTCCTTGCCGTCCCGAGTGGTGGTGAAGTCCTCCAGGTTGGCGACCAGTTCGCCGGTGCGCGTGTCCAGGATCGAGGTGCGGGTCGAGAAGGTCGTCGAGGCGTAGGAGTCCCCGTAGACGAACACCGTCCACGAGGCCATCCGGCCCGACGCCGACACGCGCGCCCGGTTGGGCGTGCCCGCGAGTTCGACCCGGCGCACCTGGCGCAGGTCGGCGTCCAGCACCAGCGCCACGCCGGTGCGGGTGAGGCCGCCCTCGGTGGCCAGGCACACCGCGGTGCCGCCGGCCGCGTAGACCCGGTCGCACGAGCGCTCGCCCACCGTGCGCGGCCCGCCCGGATCGGCCGCCGCGACGGTCGCCAGATGCCCGTACCCCGGGCCCGACTCGGTGCTGCGAAACAGCAGTCGCGGCGCCCCGGCCAGGGTCAGCGGCGGCCCGCCCGGCGCGGTTCCCGAACCGCCGTGCAGCCGCTCGTCCTCACGCTTGACCGCGTACACCGTGTACCCGATCGCGATCCCCGCGAGCAGGATCAGCACCAGGACGAAGATCAGGATCCGGCCCCTGGTCAGTGCCGGTTTCACCGGTGCGTCAACGGACATCGCGCACCCTTCCCCGCACGCGCCCGCCGCCCGCGAGGGCGAGCGCCGAGCCGAGCAGGGCCACCGCGAGCGCGAGGGCCAGCACCCGGATCGCGCCGGCCGGCCCCCAGGCCGTCCACAGCGCGCCGAAGATCATCGAGGACGCGAACCGGCCCACGGCCTGCCCGGTCTGCACCACCGCGAGCCCGCCCGCCCGGCCCGTCGCCGGCAACCGCGCGCCCACCGCCGCCGCGAGCACCCCGTCGGTGGCCGCGTAGAACACCCCGTGCAGCGCGAGCACCGCGATCAGCAACGCGACCCCGTCGAGCGGACCCCCGAGCAGCAGATACGCCGCGAGCAACACGCCGTGCCCGGCCAGGAACACCCGCCGCCGGCCCACCCGGTCGGCGAGGCGGCCCAGCGGAAGCGCGAGCACCAGGTAGACCCCGGCGGTGCCCAGCGGAAGCAGCGGGAACCAGTGCGGCTGGATCGACAGCCGGTGCTGGAGCAGCAGATAGACGAACGCGTCGCTGACGGTGACCAGGCCGAGCACGGTCGCCACCACACACAGCCGGCGATAGGACCGATCCCGCAACAGCCCCAGCCCGTCGCGCCACCCGGGCCGATGCTCGACCGGGTCGCGGTGGTCGCGCACGAACAGCACCAGCATCGCGACACCGATCAGCCCCACGCAGAAGCTCACCACGAACACCGCGTCGTAGGCGGTGCCCACCGCGGCCAGGATGGCGAACGCCACCAGCGGGCCGGTGAACGCCCCGACGGTGTCCAGCGCCCGATGCACGCCGAACGCGCGCCCCTGCGCCTGCGGACCGCTGGACAGCGAGATGAGCGCGTCCCGGGGCGCGGTCCGCAGCCCCTTGCCCGCCCGGTCGGCCGCCAGCACCGCGCCGATGCCCGGCACCGAGGCACCCACCAGCGGCAGTCCGAGCTTGGCCACCGCCGACATCCCGTAGCCGACCGCGGCGACCTGTTTGCGCGCGGCGAACCGGTCGGCGAGGTGCCCGCCGACCAGCCGCAGGAAGACCGTGACCCCGGAGTACAGGCCGTCCAGGAAGCCGAACTGGAGCATGGTCAGGCCGAGTCCGGTGACCAGGTAGACCGGCATCACCGCGGTGACCATCTCGGAGGAGACGTCGGTGACCAGGCTGACCAGGCCGAGCGCGATCACATTGCCGGTGACCACCGCGCCGACCCCGGACCCGGGCGGCCCGATCGCCGCCTCGGTCGCCGCTTCCGGACGTCCGGACGAGACGTACACCCCCGCACACCCCCCAGGCTGCCGTGTGACGGTCCCGACCCTAGCCGCGTTCGCGCCTCGGCACCGGGAAAGCACGAAGGCCCCACCTCCCCGAAGGGAAGTGGGGCCTTCGCCCGCGTCGGTATCGCTACCTACGAATCACGTCGAACACCGTGTTCGGCAGAGTCGACCGAGGTCAGCTCTGGCCGCCCGCCAGCTTCTCGCGGAGCGCGGCGAGCGCCTCGTCGGAGGCCAGGGCGCCACCGGTGGTGTCGGCCTCGACCTCGTCGTCACCGCCCGAGGAGTACGCGCCCGCGGCTTCGCCGGCCACGGCCTCGGCCTCGGCCTCGCGGGCCTTGACGACCTGCTGCTGGTGCGACTCGAAGCGCGTCTGGGCGTCGGCGTACTGCTTCTCCCACTCCTCGCGCTGCTTGTCGAAGCCCTCGAGCCAGTCGTTGGTCTCCGGGTCGAAGCCCTCGGGGTAGATGTAGTTGCCCGAGTCGTCGTACGTCGCGGCCATGCCGTAGAGGGTCGGGTCGAACTCGGCCGTGGCCGGGTCCGCGCCGAACGCCTCGTTGGCCTGCTTCAGCGAGAGGCTGATGCGGCGACGCTCGAGGTCGATGTCGATGACCTTGACGAAGATCTCGTCGCCGACCTGGACGACCTGCTCCGGGATCTCCACGTGGCGCTCGGCCAGCTCGGAGATGTGCACCAGACCCTCGATGCCCTCGTCCACGCGGACGAACGCGCCGAACGGAACGAGCTTGGTGACCTTGCCGGGAACGACCTGGCCGATCTGGTGCGTCCGGGCGAACTGCTGCCACGGGTCTTCCTGGGTCGCCTTCAGCGACAGGGAGACACGCTCGCGGTCCATGTCGACGTCGAGGACCTCGACGGTGACTTCCTGGCCGACCTCGACAACCTCGGACGGGTGGTCGATGTGCTTCCAGGACAGCTCGGAGACGTGCACGAGACCGTCGACGCCGCCGAGGTCCACGAACGCACCGAAGTTGACGATCGAGGACACGACGCCCGTGCGGACCTGACCCTTCTGCAGGGTCGTGAGGAAGGTCTGACGCACCTCGGACTGGGTCTGCTCGAGCCAGGCACGGCGGGACAGGACCACGTTGTTGCGGTTCTTGTCCAGCTCGATGATCTTGGCTTCGAGCTCCTTGCCCACGTACGGCTGGAGATCACGCACGCGACGCATCTCGACCAGCGAGGCCGGGAGGAAGCCGCGGAGGCCGATGTCCAGGATGAGGCCACCCTTGACGACCTCGATGACGGTACCGGTGACGATGCCGTCTTCTTCCTTGATCTTCTCGATGGTGCCCCAAGCGCGCTCGTACTGAGCCCGCTTCTTCGAGAGGATCAGGCGGCCTTCCTTGTCCTCCTTCTGGAGAACCAGGGCCTCGATGTGGTCACCGACAGTGACGACCTCGTGGGGGTCCACGTCGTGCTTGATGGAAAGCTCGCGGGACGGGATGACGCCTTCGGTCTTGTAACCGATGTCGAGCAGGACCTCGTCCCGGTCGACCTTGACGATCACGCCATCCACGATGTCGCCGTCGTTGAAGTACTTGATCGTCTCATCGATCGCTGCGAGGAAGTCTTCCTCGGAGCCGATGTCGTTGACCGCCACCTGCGGGGTGGTGCTGGGCGTGGCCTCGGTGCTGCTCGTCATGTGGGTAAGGGCTCCGGGTACGGACAGAAGTCGTTTTCAAACACGCTTGTGGACCCGGTTTCGCCCCCGACGCCCGCGTCCATGCAAGAGGATGGCGTGGGATCGACAAAGGTGAGCGCGACCTGCTCCGTCTGAGTTCACGCAGGCCCGCGGCGCAACTTGCAGCATACGGGGCCGACCGGGTGCGGTCAACGCGCACGGGATGCATGGGGTCAACCGGGACGCCCCGAAGGGAGTACCCTACGCGCGTCCGTGCCCGCCCGCAGCGACTGGAGCCCTGTGAACCGCCCCACTTCCCCCGACCCGCACGCGTCCCTCGCGGCGCGCTACGTCGATCCGGACGAGCTCGACGACGGCGACGACGCGGTGCGGCGCAAGGTGGGGCTCGTGGAGAGTGTGCGGGCCGGCCGCCAGTGGTGGGACGCCAACGCCGACGAGTATCAGGTCGAGCACGGCGATTTCCTCGGCGACGCGCGATTCACCTGGTGCCCGGAGGGGCTCGACGAGGACCGCGTCAAGCTGCTGGGCCCGGTCGAGGGGCGCGTCGTGCTGGAGGTCGGCGCGGGCGCGGCGCAGTGTTCGCGCCGGTTGCTCGCGCGTGGCGCCCACCCGGTCGCGCTGGACCTGTCGTTGCGCCAACTCCAGCATTCGCGCCGCCTGGACGTCGAGCACGGCACCCGGGTGCCGGTGGTGCAGGCCGACGCGGCGCGGCTGCCGTTCGCCGACGCGAGCTTCGACCTGGCCTTTTCCGCGTACGGCGCGTTGCCGTTCAGTCCGGACGGCGCAGGCATCATGCGCGAGGTGTTCCGGGTGTTGCGGCCGGGCGGGCGCTGGGTCTTCTCGATCACCCACCCGGTGCGCTGGGCCTTCCCCGACGAACCCGGGTCGGAGGGGCTGACGGCGGTCACCTCGTACTTCGACACCACGCCGTACGTGGAGCAGGACCACACCGGTCGGGCGACCTACGTCGAACAACACCGCACGCTGGGCGACCGGGTGCGCGAGGTGGTGGGCGCGGGGTTCCGGCTCGTCGATCTGGTCGAGCCGGAGTGGCCGGAGGAACTGGAGTCGGTGTGGGGAGGCTGGAGCCCGCTGCGCGGGCGGCTGTTGCCGGGGACGGCGATCTTCGTGTGCGAGAAGCACTGATCCTCAGCGGCCGACCTCACCACCCACCGGCGCGGGCTCGGCCCCGTCGGTGGTCGGCCGGCCGGCGGGAGTGGGGGTCGGGCGGTTCCGGCGGTCGGCAACGAATTGCAGGGCCACCGCGATCAGGAAGAGCAGGACGCCCGTGACCAGGAGGGCGAGCGGGATCGTGTCGTGGACGGCGCGCAGGGTCGCGCTGCGGTCCTTGGCGTCGGCGATGAGCTTTTGCGACCACGCGGGGCGGGGGACGAAGGTGCCCTCGAAGACCTTGGTGACCACCGGCTTGGCGTTGGGGTCGTCGGCCGGCGGGGAGCTGCGCAGTTCCTCCTTGCGGGTCTCCTCCAGGTAGACCGGGATGCCGGTGACCGGCTCGACCCACATCCTGCGGAGCACCGTGTACCAGAGCTGGAGGCCGTCCTTCTCCAGGGCGGCCGGGTCCAGGCCGCCGGGAAGCTGCCGGGGCATCGGGATCTTCATCCACGGCACCTCCTGCTCGAAGCGGTAGGTCTGCAACCCGCTGCGCTTCTCGGTGCCCTTGTACACGATCACGTTCGCGCTGTGCGCCTGCGAGTCGTAGTAGTTGTAGTCGCGCTTGCCGGTGAAGAACGGCCACTTGTAGGCGAGTCCGGTGTGCGCGGCGGGGGCGCCGTCGACCGATTCGCCGCAGCAGTTCCTGGGGATCTGGCCGGCCGCCTCGAACGCGTAGCGCTCGGGGAGTTGGGTGACCACCTTGCCGCTGCTGTCCAGGACCGCCAGGTTCAGGTCCCACACGACGGTGCCGTCCTTGGCCGCCTTGGCGTCCGGTCGGATCGTCTGGATCGCGGTGACCTTGGCCTTGCCCGCGCCGCTGCCCTCGGGGGCGCCCAGGAGGGTGGCGTTGTTCGCGTCCAGCACCACGACCCGGTAGGCGTCCTCGCCGGCCAGCGCCTTGGCGACCAGCTTCGGGAAGACGAACTCGCGCAACAGCGGCGCCATGGCGACACAAAAGACCGCGGCGGCCAGCAGGATCAGGCCGGACTTACGACGCATCTGGGTGGAGTGCTCTCTCGACGAGGGGCCGGGTACCGATCCGCCGGGCGGGCCTAGGGCCGGCCGGGCGGCGCGGTGACCTGGAGGGGCTGGTGCACCGGGGCGGGGTCGCCGATGGCACACGCGTTCAGCACGAATGCGGCACCGACGGCCAGGAGTGCCCCGACCACGACCGCTGCGAAGGAACGCATGTGGCGGTCCCACCTTCCTGCTGCTGCCTCGACCGTCGTCGCGACGGTCGACGATGGGGCACGGTAGCAAGAAACGAGAACAGGTTCCCGTTTTTTGCGGAGTGGATTACGACTACCCGACGATGACGACTACCCGATCGGGGCCGATGCCTCGGTCGAGCCCTCCGGGGCGGACGTGCGGCTCGACGCCGACGCGGACACCGAGCCCGACGCGCTCGCCGTACGACTGGTCGTGGGGCTGCTCGCCGGTTTGCTCGTCGCCGGCTTGGACGTGGTCTGTTTGGGCGTCGACGTCTGCCTGGACGTCGGCTGCCGGGCGTCCGGGACCGAGCGCGCGCCGGTCGCGTAGTACGTCATCCAGGACATCACGTTGCGCACGTACGCATCGGAATGGTTGTACGACAGGATCGCCGCGTTCAGCCCGGCACCGGTGGACAGATCCCGGTTGCCCGCGCACAGGTAGCGCCCCGCGGTCAGCGTCGCGTCGAAGATGTTCTGCGGGTTGATCTGGCCGTCCCGGTTGCCGTCCATGCCCCAGCCCTTCCAGGTGGAGGGGATGAACTGCATCGGACCCACCGCGCGGTCGAACTCGGTGTCGAAGTCGTAGCGACCACCGTCGGTGTCGGGAATCCGGGCCCACGGGCCGCCGTCCAGCCGCGGGCCCAGGATCGGGGTGACCGCCGTGCCGTCCACGGTCACGTTGCCGCCGTACGCGTGCTCCGACTCGACCCGACCGATGCCCGCGAGCAACGTCCACGGCAACTTGCAGCTCGGGTCCATCCGGGCCAGGTTCGAGGCCGCCTGCTGATAGGCCAACAACACCGTCTGCGGAATGCCACCGGTGCCGGTCGCGGTGGTGCCCCGAGTGCCCGCCGACGTGGTCGGCGTCGCCGACGCGGAGGCCGGCGCGGACGTGGTCGGCGCACCCGGCAACGCGGCCGGCAACACCGGCGGCGGCAACTCGAAGTGGCTGGGTCCGCCGCCGTTCGCCGAAGTGCCGTCGGCCGGCGCCGGATCGGACAATCGCGGCAAATCCGACGTAGGCACTCGATGCGCGGTGACCATGGTGAACGGCGACTGCACCGCCGCACCACACGCCAACACCACCAGGATCGCCGCCGCGCTGCCCAGCCACGGATTCAACACCCGTCTGCGCTTGCCCGGTTCGTCCGCCCCGCCGGATATCGGCGGCGCCTCGGGCTCCGGCCTCGGCGCGGGAGCGGCGGCGGATATCGACTCCGCCACCGCATCGACCGCGACCTCGTCCGGCGTGCCCGGCTTCTGCGGATCGGGCCTCGACTCGGCCTCTTCCACGAAGCTCCCCCCTCTGTACGCAAGTTCGGCTGTTCCCGGGACGGCGTCGTACACCGTGACCGTGCGAACCTATGCCGGCTGCGGCCGGCTCTCCACCCCCACGGCGCGCCGGTTCCCGATCAGTGGCCCGCGTCCTCCCAGTTCGGCCCGAAACCGACCGAGACATCCAGCGGCGCCCGCAGCGGATACGCGCCCGCCATCTCCCGACGCACCAGCGCCTCCAGCCGCTCCCGCTCGCCCGGCGCCACCTCCAGGACCAGTTCGTCGTGCACCTGGAGCAACACCCGCGAGGCCAACTTCTCCCGCCGCACCGCCCGATCCACCGCGAGCATCGCGACCTTGACGATGTCCGCCGCCGAACCCTGGATCGGCGCGTTCAGCGCCATCCGTTCGGCCATCTCACGGCGCTGGCGGTTGTCGCTGGTCAGATCCGGCAGATAGCGCCGACGACCGAACACCGTCTCGGTGTAGCCGGTCTGCCGGGCCTCCTCGACCACCTTGTGCAGATAGTCGCGCACCCCGCCGAACCGCTCGAAGTAGGTCTCCATCAGACCCCGCGCCTCGCCCGGCTCGATGTCCAACTGCTGGGACAGACCGAACGCGGAGAGCCCGTACGCCAATCCGTACGACATCGCCTTGATCTTGCTGCGCAGCGCGTGATCCACCGCCTCCGGGGCCACCGAGAAGACCTGCGCGGCCATCGTCGAGTGCAGATCCTCACCCGTGGTGAACGCCTCGATCAACGCCGCGTCCTGCGACAGGTGGGCCATGATCCGCAGCTCGATCTGGCTGTAGTCGGCGGTCAGCAGGCCCTCGAAGCCCTCGCCGACCACGAACGCGCGCCGGATCAGCCGGCCCTCCTCGGTCCGGATCGGGATGTTCTGCAGGTTCGGATCCTGCGAGGACAACCGACCCGTGGCCGCCACCGTCTGATTGAACGTGGTGTGGATACGGCCGTCGTCCGCGACCGTCTTGATCAAACCCTCGACCGTGGTGCGCAGTCGGGTCTGATCGCGGTGCCGTAGCAGGATCACCGGGAGTTCGTTCTCGGTCTGGCCCGCCAACCAGGTCAACGCGTCCGCGTCGGTGGTGAAACCGGTCTTGATCTTCTTGGTCTTGGGCAGACCCAGCTCGTTGAACAGGATCTCCTGCAACTGCTTGGGCGACCCCAGGTTGAACTCGTGACCCACCGCCGCGTGCGCCTCGTCGGTGGCCTGCTTCACCGCCGCCGCGAACTGCTCCTGCAGCGACTCCAGATACGGCAGATCCGCCGCGATGCCGACCTGCTCCATCTGCGCGAGCACCGGCAACAGCGGCAACTCCATGTCCTGGAGCAGCTCCAGACCACCCTTGGCGGCCAACTCGACGTCCAGCGCCGCCGCCAGATCCACCACCGCCCGGGCCGCCAGCATCGACGCCGCCCCCGGCTCGGCGTCCTCCTGATCGGACATGTCCAACGCGAGCTGCCCGTCCCCCGCGCCGCTCTGGTCCAACTTCAACTCACGACCCAGGAAACGCTCGACCATCGTCTCCAGAGCGAACGAACGCTGACCCGGCAACACCAGATACGCCCCCAGCGCGGTATCGCTGGTCACCCCCCACAACGCCCAGCCGTGCGCGGCCAACGCCAGGATCGGGCCCTTCGCGTCGTGCACCGCCTTGGGCCGCAGCGGATCCGCCAACCAGGCCGCCAACGCCGCGTCGTCGTCCTGATCCATCACCGTCGGATCCACGAACGCCGCCGCACCGTCCGCCGCGGCGAACGCCACACCCGTGACCTCGCCCGTCCCGCGCCCCCACGAGCCGTCCACCGCCAGCCCCGTGCGCTCCGCACCCGCCGCGTGCTCGGCCAGCCACGCGGCCAGCCCGCCCGGTTGGACCACCGTGGTGTCCAGCTCGAAACCCGGCTCCGCCTCGATCACCTCCGGCACCAGACCCGGGTCCACCGCCCACAGGCGATCCCGGAAGTTGGCGTTGCGGAACTCCAGCGTGTCCAGCACCACCTCGATCGCCGCCCGATCGAAGGGCTTGCGCTCCAGATCGGCCGGCGCCACCTCCAGCTCGACCTCGCGCACCAGCTCGGTCAACCGCCGGTTCAGCTTCACGTTGTCCAGGTGGTCGCGCAGATTCTGCCCGGCCTTGCCCTTGACCTCGTCCGCGCGCTCCATCAGCTCGGCGAACGAGCCGAACTCGCGAATCCACTTCGCGGCCGTCTTCTCGCCCACCCCCGGGATGCCCGGCAGGTTGTCGCTCGGGTCGCCGCGCAGCGCCGCGAAATCGGGATACTGCGCCGGGGTCAGCCCGTACTTCTCCTCGACCGCGGCCGGAGTGAACCGGTGCAGCTTGCTCACGCCCATCATCGGATACAGCACCGTGACATCGGGGGTGACCAGCTGCAGCGCGTCCCGGTCGCCGGTGAGGATCAACACCTCGTAACCCTCGGCCGCCGCCCGGGTCGCCAGCGTGGCGATCACGTCGTCCGCCTCGAAACCGGCCACCCGCATGGTCGGCACGCCCATCGCGGTCAGTTCCTCGACGATCAGCTCGACCTGACCCTTGAACTCCTCCGGGGTCTCCGAGCGATTCGCCTTGTACTCCGGGAACTCCTCGGTGCGAAACGACTGCCGGGACACGTCGAACGCCACACCCAAATGGGTCGGCGCCTCGTCGCGCAACACGTTCACCAGCATCGACGTGAACCCGTAGACCGCCTGGGTCGGCTGGCCCGTCGCGGTACTCATCGACGCTTCCTTGAGCGCATAGAACGCCCGATATGCCAACGAATGCCCGTCGAGGAGCAGAAGTCGCGGCCGGGAACCGGCGGGGACGGAGGTCTGGGGGGTCTGAGTCGCTGCCACGACCCCGATCCTAGGCTGTCAGGCCGACACAACCATGAATCCGGAGGAGCACCCCATGGCCGACGAGACCCCACAGCCCAGCCTCGACGAGATCCTGGCGTTCATGAACATCGGCACCCGGGAGAGCCTGGCCGACCGCATGGGGATCGAATTCGTCGAAGCCTCCGCCCAGCGTGTCGTGGCCACCATGCCGGTCAAGGGCAACACCCAGCCCTACGGCCTCCTGCACGGCGGCGCGTCCTGCGTCCTGGCCGAAACCCTCGGCTCGGTCGGCACGGCACTGCACGCCGGCCGGGACGGCATCGCCCTGGGCATCGAGATCAACGCCACCCACCACCGCTCCGCCGAGTCCGGCCTGGTCACCGGCGTCGCGACCCCCGTACACCTGGGCCGCACCCTGGCCACCTACGAGATCGTGATCACCGACGAACACGACAGGCGCGTCTGCACCGCGCGACTGACCTGCATGATCAAACGCGCCTGAACCGCACCGCGCGGCGAAGGGGCCGACCCCCTCCGCCGCGCGGACGACCTACGCGCCCTCGCCGAGATACGCCTCGCGCACCTTCGGATCCGACAACAACTGTTCGGCCGGACCCGACAACACCACCGATCCGGTCTCCAGCGCATAACCGCGATGCGCCAGCCGCAGCGCCTGCGCCGCGTTCTGCTCGACCAGCAACACCGTGGTGCCCTGCTCGTTGATCTCCCGGATGATGTCGAAGATCTGCGCCACGATCAGCGGCGCCAGACCCATCGACGGCTCGTCCAGCAGCAGCAACTTCGGCTGCCCCATCAACGCCCGCCCGATCGCCAACATCTGCTGCTCGCCGCCCGACAGCGTGCCCGCGAGCTGCGTACGCCGCTCGGCCAGCCGCGGGAACAACTCGAACACCCGATCCAACTCGGCCCTGGGCACCGACTTGAACCGGTAGGCGCCCATGTTCAGGTTCTCCGTGACGGTCATCGCCGGGAACACCCGACGACCCTCCGGAGAATGCCCGATACCCAACCCCACCACATGGTGGGCGGGCACCCCGTCGATCCGCTCCCCACGCCAACGCACCTCGCCCTCACGCGGCGTGAGCAGCCCCGAGATGGTGCGCAGCGTCGTCGTCTTGCCCGCGCCGTTGGCGCCGAGCAGAGCCACGATCTCGCCCTCGTTCACCTCGATGTGCACGCCCTTCAACGCCTGGATGGCGCCGTAGAACACGTGCAGATCGTCCAGCTCCAGCATCTTCTTTCGCGGCGGCGTCGCGGTACCCGCGGCCGGCTTGGCCAACCCGACCGCATCCGCGGAATCGGCGGCGCTCATCGCTGCTCCTCCCCGTCCCGCTGCGCGGGGACCGTACCGTCCGAGCCGTCCACGGCCTCGGCCTCCGCGGCGGCGACCATCTCGGCGGCCATCTCGGCCCCCAGATAGGCCGCGACGACCTCGGGGTTGCGCTGCACCTCGGCCGGCGAACCGGACGCGATCACCTTGCCGAAGTTGAGCACCGTGACCCGGTCGGCGACCGACATCACCAGCCGCATGTCGTGCTCGATCAACAACACGCTGATCCCCAGCTCGCGGTTGATCCGCCGGATCAACACCTCCAGATCGAGCTTCTCGGTCGGGTTCGTGCCCGCCGCCGGCTCGTCCAGAAGCAACACCTGCGGATCGGTGGCCAACGCGCGGGCGATCTCCAGGCTCCGCTGCTGACCGTAGGACAACGACGCGGCCAACTCGTTGAGCAACCCGTCCAGACCCACGAAGTGCAACAGCTCCAACGCCCGCCGGTCGCTTTCGCGATCCTCGCGACGCGCGTTCGGCAGACCCAGCATGATCGACACCGGACCGGCCTTCTGCCGGGTCTCCGCCGCGATCTTCACGTTCTCCAGCGCGGTCAACGCGCCGAACAGGCGAATGTTCTGGAACGTCCGGGCCACCCCGAGCCGGTTCACCAGGTGCGGCTTGCGCCCCTTGAGCGAATGCTCGCCACCCGCCCGGTCGCGCAGCACGATGCTGCCTTCCTGCGGGACGTACATCCCGGTCAACGAGTTGAACAGCGAGGTCTTGCCCGCACCGTTGGGGCCGATCACCGCCAGGACCTCGCCCCGGTGCAGATCCAACGCCACGTCGGACAAACCCACCAGGCCGCCGAAACGCAGCGTGACACCGCGCACCCGCATGACCTGATCCTCGGGGTCCACCCGCGGCCGGTCGTCCGCCTTCGTCGTGGTGATGCTCACGTCATCCTCCCGCCGGCCGGCTCCGACATCGCGTCCGCGTCGCCGAGACCCGCCTTGGCCATGCTCAACTCGCGCTTGCGCCGAACCGAGGGAATCAGGCCCTGCGGGCGGTAGATCATCATGATGATCAACAACGCGCCCAGGTACATGAACCGGTCGTTCGGGTTGACCCAGTCCTTCATGTACTGCGGCAACCAGGCCAGGAACGCCGTGCCGATGATCACGCCCCACAGCGAACCCATGCCGCCGAAGATGACGTACGCCACCACCAGCACCGAGAACAACAGCAGGAAGCTCTCCGGACTGATGAAGCCGGCCTTGCTCGCGTACGCGACACCGGCGATGCCGGACGTGGACGCGCCGATCGCGAACGCCATCAGCTTGAACTTCACCGTCGGCACGCCGGTCGCCGACGCGGCCACCTCGTCCTCGCGGATCGCGGTCCAGGCCCGACCGACCCGGGAGTGCTCCAACCGCAGGAACGCGATGATCAGGACCGTCGCGATGCCGATCAGCAGATACCAGTACGGCTCCGGGGCCAGTTCCCACTTGTAGTCGATCGGCCCGATGTGCACCCGGAAGTTCGAGATGCCCTGGAC
This sequence comes from Embleya sp. NPDC059213, assembly GCF_042754445.1. Lineage (NCBI taxonomy): Bacteria > Bacillati > Actinomycetota > Actinomycetes > Kitasatosporales > Streptomycetaceae > Embleya > Embleya sp. NPDC059213. The sequence continues at coordinate 57,008 of NZ_JBHZAV010000002.1, read as the reverse complement.
CCCGCGCGGACCGTTGGTGAACCCGTCCGCGTTCTTGGCGATCAGGTAGATGATCTCGTGGAAGCCCAGCGTCACGATCGCCAGATAGTCACCGCGCAGCCGCAACGTCGGCGCGCCCAGCAACAGTCCGGCCAGCAGACACGTGGCCACCGCGACCGGGATCACCAGGAACGCGTTCAGCTTGAACGGCGGATCCACCGGCATCGCGCCGGTCCAGTACGCCGTGCTGTACGCGCCGATCGCGAAGAACGCGATGAAGCCCAGGTCGAGCAGACCCGCCCAGCCGATCACCACGTTCAGGCCGATCGCGAGCAGGACGTAGATCGCCACCTCGTTGACCAACACCTGGTTCCAGAACGTGGACAGCAGGCTCGGCAACAGGATCAGCAGGCCGATCACCACGACCGAAAATCCGATCCGGACCCAGACGATGCGACGCAGATTCGCCGAGGTCTCCCGGGTCTGCGCCACCAATTGCCGGACCGGCCCGGTCACCGGGGTGTGGAAACGCTCCAGCGGACCCACGCTCGCCGCCAGATACCGGTTGTACAGCGGCTTGGTGAACTCCAGGATCGCCCACAGCACCACCGCGCCGATGAGCCACCACACCACGCGCAACGACCCGAGGGTCTTGTCCAGCGAGAAGAACACGTCCTCGCGGCTGCCCTGCGGACCACTCATCACATCCAGCAACACCGCCGCCGAGACGATGCCCACCAGCCGGCCGACCATCGGCTGCTGATACCAACGCTTGCGCCGCAGCCGGGCCAGCGCCGACCCGCTCGGCGCGACATCTGCTTCCTTCGTCGTCGTCGTGGTCACGCCGACCTCCCCAAGCGCTCGCCCAGGATGCCGGTCGGCCGGAACATCAGCACCAGGACCAGCACCGCGAAGGCACTGACATACCGCCACGACTCACCGAAGATCGGCGACGAGAAGCTCTCGACGATGCCGAGCAGCATGCCGCCCATCATCGCGCCGCGAATGTTGCCGATCCCGCCGACCACGGCCGCGGCGAACGCGGTGATACCGGGCAGGAAGCCCATCGTGAACGACAACTGCAGATGCAGGCCGAACAGGAACCCGGCGATACCGCCCATGAACCCGCCGATGATGAACGTCCGCGAGATCACCTTGTCGATGTCCACACCCATCAGGCCCGCCGTCTCGGCGTCCTGCGCCACGGCCCGGATACCCGAGCCCAGCTTCGTGCGGTTCACCAGGTAGTCCAGGCCGACCATCATCAGCACCGCCGCACAGACGATGAGGAGCTGAAGGATGGTGACCTGGGTGCCGAAGACCGAGAAGACCTTCTTGTTCTCGAACACCGTCGGCAGTGCCCGCGAGTCGCGGCCGAACAACTTCCCCGCCAGGTTCTGCAGGAAGTACGAGGCCCCGATCGCGCTGATCAGGAACGCAAGACGAGGCGCGTTCCTGCGTCTGAGCGGTCTGTACGCCACTTTTTCGAGCGTAAAGGCCGTGGCCGCCCCGGCGGTACCGGAAACGGCCAGACCGGCCGCGACCAACAACACCGACATGAAGGTCGTCGGATTGCTGCTCGGGTCGATCCAGGTCAAGGCGAGCAGCGACGAATAAGCGCCCACCATGAAGACTTCGCTGTGTGCGAAGTTGATGAGTTGCAGAACGCCATAGACCAGGGTATAGCCGATGGCGATCACCGCGTACAACGCACCGAGCATGATCCCTGGAATAAGGTAATCCAGGATTTCATCAGGTTGCATAAGGAAAGCTTCCTCAAGAAAACCGGACGGGCCCGGGTCTTCCCGAAAACTCCGGGAAGACCCGGGCCCGATCGTCAGGTTGCGCCGCCCCGATTAACGGGTCAGCCGCCCACGAGCTGGTCGATGTCGCCCATGTAGCCGATCTTGCCGCCCTTCACCTGGTAGATGAAGGTCGTCGCGCCGTCGAATTCGCCGTTCGGCTGGAACTTGAACGACTTGGTCAGGCCCTTGTACGAGGCACCCTTGAGCTTGGTGAGCATCGCCTCGCGGGCGATCTTCTCCGTACCGAAGGACTTCATCTGGTCGATCACCAGGTTGGCGATGTCGAACGACTCCGCCGAGTAGGTGCTCGGGTTCGTGTTGAAGCGCTTCTTGTAGTCCTCGGTGAACTGCTTCGTGGCCGCCTCGACGTTCGCGTCGGAGCACGGGCAGGTCAGGTACCAGTCGTTCGCGGCGTCCCCGGCGAGCGAGACGAACTGCGAGTCGTTGGTGCCGTCACCGGAGAACTTGGGGCCGGTGAAGCCGGCTTCCTTGAGCTTCTTCGCGAACGGCGCGCCGTCCTGGTAGTAGCCCGCGTAGATCATGGCGTCCGCGCCGGAGTTCTTGATCTTCGTGGAGATCGGACCGTAGTCCGGAGTCGCCTTCGGCACGCTGTCCGAGACGACCTGGACACCGGCCTTGGTCAGCTCGTCCTTGGCGACCTTCGACAGGCCCGCGCCGTACTCGGTCTTGTCGTCGACGACGAAGACCTTCTTGGCCTGGAGCTTCTTGGACAGGTACTTCGCCATCCCACTGCCCTGGGCATTGTCGTTCGGCGTACCCCGCAGGAACGCGGTGAAATTGTTGCCCGCGCTCGTCAGGGAAGGGTTGGTCGCCGAGGGGGACACCGTGGCGAGCTTCGCCTTGGCGTAGTTCGGCGACGCGGCCTTGGTCGGGCCGGAGAAGGCAGGGCCGATAACGGCAACAACGTTGCTGTCGTCGATCAGCTTCTGCGCCGCGGACACCGACTTGGTCTCCGATGCCTCGTCGTCCGAGGTCTTGAACTTGAGCGTGAAGGGAAGATCGCCCTTCGCGTTGGCCTGCTCGACGGCGAGCCGAGCGCCGTTCTCTTCGTTGATGCCAAGCTGGGCATTCTCCCCCGACAGCCCTGCTTGGAAACCTATCGTCCAGGTCGGCTTGTTACCGCCGCCGGTGTTGCCGGGAGCGGTGCTGCCACCGTCCTTCTTCTTGTCGCCGTCATCGTCACTGCCGCACGCGGAAAGCACGAGTGCCGCTGCCGCGATGGGCAGCGCGATTTTGATCACGCGTCGCTTGAGCACAGCAAACCCCAACCCCTTGTAGAAAAAGTTCGGAGCCCGCATCGGGGCGCCTTCACAAACCGCGATGAACATGCGGTGCCCGGAATGTAGTCCGGCCGGAAGGGCAGCGGCAGTCCGCCGACTGAGATGTGATGCGCCCGTAACCAGATGTAATCCAAAAGAAACAGCCAACGAATTCTTACGATCCAAAGTGATCAAATATGATCATCGAGTGCCGGAAAAACAACGAACCCGTCCGGTTTGCCAGCAACCGGACGGGTTCGTCAGAGTATGGGTACCCCTGGGTCAGTCGGCGACGTCGCCCCCGGACACGACCACCTCGGCCACCGTGCGCATCGACATCCGCCGATCCATCGACGCCTTCTGAATCCAGCGGAACGCCTCGGGTTCGGACATGCCGTACTTCTCCTGAAGCACGCTCTTGGCCCGGTCCACCAACTTGCGCGTCTCCAGCCGCTGGGTGAGGTCGCCGACCTCACGCTCCAGGGCGGCCAGTTCGGTGTACCGCGAGACGGCCATCTCGATCGCCGGAACGAGATCCCCCTTGGTGAACGGCTTGACCAGATAAGCCATCGCCCCGGCGTCCCGAGCCCGCTCGACCAACTCCCGCTGCGAGAACGCGGTCAGCATCAACACCGGCGCCAACCGCGCCTGGGCAATCTGCTCGGCCGCCGAAATCCCATCCAGTATCGGCATCTTCACATCGAGGATGACCAAGTCGGGCCGATGCTCGTGGACCAGTTCCACGGCCCGCTGTCCGTCTCCGGCCTCCCCGACGACGTGGTAGCCCTCCTCCTCCAACATCTCCTTCAGATCGAGCCGGATGAGCGCCTCGTCCTCGGCGATGACGACACGGGCACGTGGGCTGTCCGGCGATGCGGCGGGCGGCTGCGTGGCGGCGGTCACGTCGCTCCTCGATCAGGGAAATAGTGCGCACACGAGCCTACCGAGACACGGTATGCTGCTCTCCTAACAGGGGGTCCCGGGCCACCACCCCACCCCCCTGCCGGGTTGGCGGAATGGCATACGCGGATGGCTCAAACCCATCTGCCCGAGAGGGCTTGCGGGTTCGAATCCCGCACCCGGTACCAGTTCACTACGTGAACAACTCGTTCGAGTGAAACCGACTCGAACACCCAGGCGAGTGAGCCCTGGCGGCACATGTTGGATCCATGAACAACCCGGATCTCCGCCGCCAGGCACTGGCCCTGTTGCAGTCGGGCCTCTCCAATCACGCAACAGCCCGTAGTCTGCGCGTTCCCCGAGGAACCATCGGCTACTGGCTGCACATGGACCGCTCCCGCCGTGGCGAACTCCCCGCCCGACGCGGCGCCCCCTGCTTCCGTTGTCTGGACCTCGACGTCGACGGCCCGGCCTACGCCTACCTGCTCGGCCTCTACCTCGGCGACGGCCACATCGTTGCGCACGCCCGCTCGTACAGCCTCAGCATCTCCTGCGCCAACGCCTGGCCGGGCCTGATCCGAGAATGCGCGAACACCATCACTCGCGTTCTCCCGGGCTCCGCGGCCGACCTCGTACCCCGACCGGGATGCACGGACGTCAAGCGGTACTCCCGACACTGGCCCTGCATGTTCCCCCAGCACGGCCCGGGACGAAAGCACGATCGACCGATCATCCTCACCTGCTGGCAAACCAGGGTCGTCCGAGCCGAGCCCTGGGCCCTCGTGCGCGGCCTCATCCACTCCGACGGTTGCCGGAACATGAACTGGACCACCCGCATGGTCGCCGGCGAGCGCAAGCGCTACGAGTACCCGCGCTACCTCTTCGCCAACGAATCCATGGACATCATGCGCATCCTCACCACCACGCTGGACGAACTCGGCGTCGAGTGGAAATTCGCCCGTCGCAACCTGCTCTCCGTCGCCCGCCGAGCCTCCGTGGCACTCATGGACGAGCACATCGGCCCCAAATACTGATGGCCCGTCACCCACCAGAGCGGGTGACGGGCCATCGGTACCACCTACAACCGGGTACTACTCGGTCGGCAGATCCCCTATGTGGTGCAGGCGGATCAGGTTGGTCGATCCCGGCACGCCGGGCGGGGAGCCGGCCGTGATCACGACCAGGTCGCCCTTCTTGCAGCGGCCGATCGCGAGCAACGCCGCGTCCACCTGACGAACCATCTCGTCGGTGTGGCTGCACAGCGGTCCGAGGAAGGTCTCCAGGCCCCAGGTGAGCGCCAGGCGGCTTCGCACCGCCGGCTCCGGGGTGAAGGCCAACATCGGGATCATCGAGCGGTACCGGGACAACCTGCGGCCCGTGTCCCCGCTCTGGGTGAACGCCACCAGGTATTTGGCGTCCAGTCGTTCGGCGATCTCGATCGCGGCCTTCGCGATCACGCCGCCCTGGGTGCGCGGACCGGCGATGCTGCGGATCTCCTCGCGCATCGCCGAGGAGTCCTCCGCCGCGACCACGATCCGTGCCATGGTCTTGACGGTCTCGATCGGGTACTTGCCGACCGAGGTCTCGCCCGACAGCATGACCGCGTCCGCGCCGTCCAGGACGGCGTTGGCGACGTCGGACGCCTCCGCCCGGGTCGGGCGCGAGGCGCTGATCATCGAGTCGAGCATCTGGGTGGCGACGATGACGGGCTTGGCGTTGGCCCGGGCCAGTGTGATCGCGCGCTTCTGCACGATCGGCACGGCCTCCAGCGGCATCTCGACGCCGAGGTCGCCGCGGGCGACCATGATGGCGTCGAAGGCGTGGACGATCTCCTCGAGGTTGTCCACCGCCTGCGGCTTCTCGATCTTCGCGATCACCGGGAGTCGGACACCGAACTCGTCCATGATCTTGTGGACGTCCTCGATGTCCTTCGCGGCACGCACGAAGGACAGCGCGATCATGTCGGCACCGAGGGCGAGGCCCCACTTGAGGTCCTCGATGTCCTTCTCGGACAGTGCGGGAACGCTCACGGCCACGCCGGGGAGGTTGAGCCCCTTGTGGTCGGAGACCATCCCGCCCTCGATGACGATCGTGTGCACGCGCGGGCCCTCGACGTCGACGACCTCCAGGGTGACCCGGCCGTCGTCGATGAGGATCCGCTCGCCCTTGGTGACGTCGGCGGTCAGCCCCTTGTAGGTGGTGCCGACCTCGTGCTTGTCGCCGGGGACGTCCTCGGTCGTGATCGTGAACTCGTCGCCGCGCTCCAGGAGCACGGGGCCTTCGGCGAAGGTCTCCAGGCGGATCTTGGGGCCTTGGAGGTCGACGAGGATGCCGACGCTGCGACCGGATTCGTCGGATGCCCGACGGACGCGGTGATATCGCTCCTCGTGCTCGGCGTAGGCGCCGTGGCTGAGGTTGAAGCGGGCTACATCCATGCCTGCGTCGACCAGCGTGCGGATCTGTTCATACGAATTGGTGGCAGGACCCAGGGTGCAGACAATTTTGGCTCGACGCATGGTCATAGAGCCTAGTTCCTACCGCGGGGTAAGCCGTACTCGCGTCCGGTATATGGCGCTTTTCCGGCATGCGGAAAGGGCGCCGCAACGGCGGCGCCCTTTCCTGTTCACGCGACTTTCGTCACAGATTCAATCCGCGCCCGAGCGGTCGCCTCGGGTCAGACGGTGAGCGGTCGATCGGTGGGCCGGATGGGCGACGGCAGGTTGGTCCCGCCGGTCAGCCACGCGTCCACCGCGGCCGCGCACGAGCGGCCCTCGGCGATGGCCCAGACGATCAGGGACTGTCCGCGCCCGGCGTCGCCGGCCACGAACACACCGTCCACGTTGGTCGCGTACGCCTCGTCCCGGGCCACGTTGCCGCGCTCGTCCAGGGCCAGCCCGAGCTGTTCGACCAGTCCGTTGGAACGGTCGGTGCCGGTGAAGCCCATCGCCAGGAACACGAAGTCGGCCGGGATCTCCCGCTCGGTGTCGGGGACCGGTACGAAGCGACCGTTCTCGAACACCACCTCGACCAGCTTGAGGGCCTTGACCCGGCCGTCCGCGCCGCCGACGAATTCCTGGGTGTTGACCGCGTAGACGCGCTCGCCGCCCTCCTCGTGCGCGCTGGCGACCCGGTAGGTCATCGGGTAGGTCGGCCACGGCTGCGCGGCGGGCCGCTCCTCCGTGGGTCGGGGCATGATCTCCAACTGGGTGACCGAGGCCGCGCCCTGGCGGTGTGCGGTGCCCAGGCAGTCGGCGCCGGTGTCGCCGCCGCCGATGATCACCACGTGCTTGCCGGCCACGTCGATCGGCGAGGCGACCAGGTCGCCTTCCTGCACCTTGTTGGCGAAGGGCAGGTATTCCATCGCCTGGTGGATGCCGCCGAATTCGCGTCCGGGGATCGGCAGATCCCGCGCCGCGGTGGCCCCGGCGGCGATCACCACGGAGTCGTAGCGCCGGCGCAGCTTGGCCGCGTCCAGGTCGGTGCCGATCTGCATGCCGGTGTAGAACTTGGTGCCTTCGGCGCGCATTTGTTCGATGCGCCGGTTGATGTGCCGCTTTTCCATCTTGAATTCGGGGATGCCGTAGCGCAGCAGTCCGCCGATCCGGTCGGCGCGCTCGTAGACGGCGACCGTGTGGCCGGCGCGGGTGAGTTGCTGGGCGACGGCGAGGCCGGCGGGGCCGGAGCCGATCACGGCGACGGTCTTGCCGGAGAGGCGGTCGGGCGGTTGCGGGGCGACGTTGTTGTCGTCCCACGCCCGGTCGATGATCGAGACCTCGACGTTCTTGATGGTGACCGGCGCCTGGTTGATGCCGAGCACACACGCGGCCTCGCACGGCGCGGGGCACAGCCGGCCGGTGAACTCCGGGAAGTTGTTGGTCGCGTGCAGTCGTTCGCTCGCGGCCTGCCAGTCGTCGCGCCAGACCAGGTCGTTCCACTCGGGGATGATGTTTCCGAGCGGGCAGCCGTTGTGGCAGAACGGGATGCCGCAGTCCATGCAGCGGCCGGCCTGTTCGGTGATGATCGGGAGCAGCGTGCGCTCCTCGTACACCTCCTTCCAGTCCCGGATGCGCACGTCGACGGGGCGACGCTTGCCGAGCTCTTGGGGCGTGCTCAAAAAGCCCTTCGGGTCAGCCATGAACCGCCTCCATCATCTTCTGGACGATCTCGGTCTCGGTGAGACCGGCTCGCTCGGCGGCGTCCTTGGCGGCGAGCACTGCCTTGTAGTCCCTGGGCAGGATCTTGGTGAAGCGCCGGGAGGCGGCGTCCCAGTCGGAGAGCAGGGTTTCGGCGACGGCCGAGCCGGTCTCCTCGTGGTGCCGGCGCACAACGTCGTGCAGTTCGGCGCTGTCGGCGGCGTCGAGTTCCTCGATGCCGACGAGTTCGGTGTTGATGTTGTTGTGGTCCGCGTCGAGCAGGTAGGCGACGCCGCCGGACATGCCTGCGGCGAAGTTGCGGCCGGTGCGGCCCAGGACGACGGCTCGGCCGCCGGTCATGTATTCGCAGCCGTGGTCGCCGACGCCTTCGACGACGGCGGTGGCGCCGGAGTTGCGCACGCAGAAGCGTTCGCCGACGACGCCGCGCAGGTAGATCTCGCCGCCGGTGGCGCCGTAGCCGATCACGTTACCGGCGATGATGTTGTCTTCGGCGGCGAAGGGTGCGGTGCGGTGCGGGCGTACGGTGATCCGGCCGCCGGACAGGCCCTTGCCGACGTAGTCGTTGCCGTCGCCTTCGAGCCGCAGGGTGATGCCCTTGGGGACGAAGGCGCCGAAGGACTGGCCGGCGGAGCCGGTCAGGGTGATGTCGATGGTGTCGTCGGGGAGGCCGGCGCCGCGGTAGCGCTTGGTGACCTCGTGGCCGAGCATCGTGCCGACGGTGCGGTTGATGTTCTGCACGGGAAGGTTGATGACGACCTTTTCCCCGTTTTCCAGCGCGTCGGCGCTGAGCTGGACGAGTTGGTTGTCCAGTGCCTTGGCCAGTCCGTGGTCCTGCGGGCCGGTGTGGTGCAGGGCGGCGCCTTCGGCGAGGGCGGGCACGTGGAACAGCGGTGCGAGGTCGAGACCTTCGGCCTTCCAGTGTTCGACGGCCGCGGCGGTGTCGAGCAGTTCGGCGTGGCCGACGGCCTCTTCGAGGGTGCGGAAGCCGAGTTCGGCGAGCAGTTCGCGGACTTCCTCGGCGATGAATTCGAAGAAGTTGACCACGTGGTCGGCTTGGCCGTTGTACCGCTCGCGCAGTACGGGGTTTTGTGTGGCGACGCCGACGGGGCAGGTGTCGAGGTGGCAGACCCGCATCATCACGCAGCCGGAGACCACGAGCGGTGCGGTGGCGAAGCCGTATTCCTCGGCGCCGAGCAGGGCGGCGACCAACACGTCGCGGCCGGTCTTGAGCTGGCCGTCGGTCTGCACCACGATGCGCTCGCGCAGGCCGTTGAGCAGCAGGGTCTGCTGGGTTTCGGCGAGGCCGAGTTCCCAGGGGCCGCCCGCGTGCTTGAGCGAGGTGAGCGGGGAGGCGCCGGTGCCGCCGTCGTGGCCGGAGATGAGCACCACGTCGGCGTGTGCCTTGGACACGCCCGCGGCGACGGTGCCGACGCCGACCTCGGCGACCAGCTTCACGTGCACTCGGGCCGCCGGGTTGGCGTTCTTGAGGTCGTGGATGAGCTGGGCGAGGTCTTCGATGGAGTAGATGTCGTGGTGCGGCGGCGGCGAGATGAGGCCGACGCCGGGGGTGGAGTGCCGGGTGCGGGCGACCCACGGGTAGACCTTGTGGCCGGGGAGTTGGCCGCCTTCGCCGGGCTTGGCGCCCTGGGCCATCTTGATCTGGATGTCGTCGGCGTTGACCAGGTATTCGCTGGTGACGCCGAATCGGCCGGAGGCGACCTGCTTGATCGCCGAGCGCCGCTCGGGGTCGTACAGCCGCTCGGGGTCCTCGCCGCCTTCGCCGGTGTTGGACTTGCCGCCGAGTCGGTTCATCGCGATGGCCAGCGTCTGGTGCGCCTCCATCGAGATGGAGCCGTAGGACATCGCGCCGGTGGAGAAGCGCTTGACGATCTCGGAGACCGGCTCGACGTCGTCGATCGGGATGGACGCGCGCTCGCCGCTCTTGAAGGCGAACAGGCCGCGCAGCGTCATCAGCCGCTTGGACTGTTCGTCCACCCGCGCCGTGTACTTCTTGAAGATGTCGTAGCGGCGGGTGCGGGTGGAGTGTTGGAGGCGGAAGATCGTCTCGGGGTCGAACAGGTGCGGTTCGCCCTCGCGGCGCCACTGGTATTCGCCGCCGATCTCCAGCCGGCGGTGCGAGGGGGCGATGCCGGTGGGCGGGTAGGCCTTGGCGTGCCGGCGGGCGACTTCCTCGGCGACGATGTCCAGCCCGATGCCGCCGAGCTTGCTGGTGGTGCCGGTGAAGTATTCGGCGACGAAGTCCTCGGCGAGGCCGACGGCTTCGAAGACCTGGGCGCCGCGGTAGGAGGCGACGGTGGAGATGCCCATCTTGGACATCACCTTGAGCACGCCCTTGCCCAGTGCCTTGATCAGGTTGCGGATGGCCTGTTCGGGCGCGATGTCGGTGAGGAAGACGCCGTCGCGGACGAGGTCCTCGACGGATTCCATCGCCAGGTAGGGGTTGACCGCGGCGGCGCCGTAGCCGATCAGGAGCGCGATGTGGTGCACTTCGCGCACGTCGCCGGCTTCGACGATCAATCCGACCTGGGTGCGGGTCTTGGTGCGGATCAGGTGGTGGTGGACGGCGGAGGTGAGCAGCAGCGAGGGGATCGGCGCGTGTTCGGCGTCCGAGTGGCGGTCGGACAGGACCACGATGCGGGCGCCGTCGGCGATCGCGCCGGTGGTCTCGGTGCGGATCTCCTCGAGTCGCTTGGCCAGTGCGGCGCCGCCGCCGTCGACGGGGTAGAGCCCGGAGATGGTGACGGCCTTGAGGCCGGGCTGGTCGCCGTCGAGGTTGATGTGGATGAGCTTGGCGAGCTCGTCGTTGTCGAGTACCGGGAAGGGCAGCACGACGTTGCGGCAGTCGGCGGGCTGGGCGTCGAGCAGGTTGCCCTCGGGGCCGACGAAGCTGCCGAGTGAGGTGACGAGTTCTTCCCGGATCGCGTCCAGCGGCGGGTTGGTGACCTGCGCGAAGAGCTGGACGAAGTAGTCGAAGAGCAGCCGGGGCTTGGCGGAGAGCGCGGCGATCGGGCTGTCGGTGCCCATCGAGCCGAGCGGTTCGCCGCCGGCGCGGGCCATCGGCGCCAGGATGACGCGCAGTTCTTCCTCGGTGTAGCCGAAGGTCTGCTGGCGGCGCGAGACGGAGGCGTGCGTGTGCACGACGTGTTCGCGCTCGGGCAGGTCCTCCAGGTTGATCAGGCCGCCGTGCAGCCATTCCTGGTAGGGGTGTTCGGCGGCGAGCGCGGTCTTGATCTCGTCGTCCTCGACGATCCGCCGGGCCTCGGTGTCGACCAGGAACATCCGGCCGGGCTGGAGCCGGCCCTTGCGCACGATCCGGGCGGGGTCGATGTCCAGGACGCCGACCTCGGAGGAGAGCACGACCAGGCCGTCGTCGGTGACCCAGTAGCGCGAGGGGCGCAGGCCGTTGCGGTCCAGGACCGCGCCGATCAGGGTGCCGTCGGTGAAGGTGACGCAGGCCGGTCCGTCCCACGGTTCCATCACGGTGGCGTGGAACTTGTAGAAGGCGCGCCGGGCGGCGTCCATCGTGGCGTGGTTCTCCCACGCCTCGGGGATCATCATCAGCACGGCGTGCGGCAGCGGCCGACCGCCCAGGTGGAGCAGTTCCAGGACCTCGTCGAAGGACGCCGAGTCGGACGCGTCGGGCGTGCAGATGGGGTACAGCCGGCTCAGGTCGCCGGGGATGAGGTCGGTGGCGAGCATCGACTCGCGTGCGGCCATCCAGTTGCGGTTGCCCTTGACGGTGTTGATCTCGCCGTTGTGCGCGATGAAGCGGTACGGGTGGGCGAGGGGCCAGGCCGGGAAGGTGTTGGTGGAGAACCGCGAGTGCACGAGGCCGATCGCGGATGCCAGGCGCCGGTCGGACAGGTCCGGGAAGAACGGCTCCAGTTGCCCGGTGGTGAGCATGCCCTTGTAGACGAGGGTGCGCGCGGACAGGGAGGCGAAGTAGACCTCGACCTCGCGTTCGGCGCGCTTGCGCAGCGCGAAGGCGAGCCGGTCCAGGGTGATCCCGGTGACGCTCTCGTCGACGCCGGCCACGAACAGTTGGGCGAAGCGCGGCATGGTCTCGGCGGCCATCGAGCCGACCAGGCCGGGCGTGGTGGGCACCTCGCGCCAGCCGAGCACGCGCAGGTTCTCTTCGGCGGCGATGCGCTCGATGGAGGACTTGGCGCGGCCCGCGTGTACGTCGTCGTCGGGCAGGAAGGCGATGCCGACCGCGTAGCCGCCCGCGGCGGGCAGCGCGAAGTCGACGCTTTCGCGCAGGAACGCGTCCGGGACCTGGATCAGGATGCCCGCGCCGTCGCCGGTGTCGGCTTCGGCGCCGGTGGCGCCCCGGTGTTCCATGTTCCGCAGGACGGTCAGTGCCTGGTCGACGATGTCGTGGCTGGGCTCGCCGGTGAGCGTGGCCACGAATCCGACACCACAGGCGTCGTGTTCGTTACGGGGGTCGTACAACCCCTGTGCCGCGGGAAGCGCGGAGAAGAGGGGGCCCAAAGTTGCGGGCATGGCAGGAGGCATGGGCGCTCCCGTCGTCGTCGTGGCGTGTGGTGCGCAACAGGGACGACGTTGGCCCTCTGCGATTTCGTGCAGGTTACATGATCGGTACGTGCATCCGGAACCCGGGACAAACCCGTCTCACCATACGGTCGCCAAGTGAATCGAGCGGGCTTTCGAACGCTGCGCCGCGCCGGCCGCCCTGGCATGTCAGCGGGCTCATTCCCGACCATCTCGGTACCGAAACGGGCTGTCCGACCCGTGGGATTCGATCGTTTCCGGGTCGGGTCGCCGCGCTACGGTCGTGTTACGTATGCCTCACTCGTCACACCTGTTGCCCGATCAGCAGACCGAGCAGGTAGGTCAGCCCGCCCGCGGCGGCGCCGAGGAGCAACTGGCGGGTGCCGCTGAACCACCACGGTCGGGCGGTCACCCGCGAGACCGCGGCGCCGGCGCCGAACAGGCCGAGCGCGGTCAGCGCCAGGGCGGGCAGCAGCGTGCCGGCGCCGAGCAGGTAGGGCAGCAGCGGCAGCAGCGCGCCGAGCGCGAAGAAGGCGAACGAGGAGCCGGCGGCGACCCACGGCGAGGGCAGGTCGTGCGGGTCGACGCCCAGTTCCTCGCGGGCGTGGATCTCCAGGGCCAGTTCGGGGTCGCGGGAGAGTTGCCGGGCCACCTCGACGGCGAGGTCCTCGTCCAGGCCGCGGGCGATGTAGAGCTCGGCGAGTTCGCGTTGCTCGGCTTCGGGGCTGCGGCACAGTTCGCGGCGCTCCACCTCGACCTCGGCGCGGGCCAGCTCGGCCTGCGAGGCGACCGAGGTGTACTCCCCCGCCGCCATCGAGAAGGCGCCGCCGGCCAGTCCGGCCAGTCCGGTGACCACCACGGTCTTGGTCGTGGCGTCGCTGCCGACGACGCCGGCGATCAGCGCGAAGTTGGAGACCAGCCCGTCCATGGCGCCGAACACGGCCGGGCGCAGCCAGCCACCGCCGATGTCGCGGTGGGTGTGGTCGATACCGTCCTGGTGCCCGAGCGCCGGGGCCGTGTCGGGGGCCTCGGCGGCTGTCTGGGTGGTCTTCAAGGTCGTTCGGCCCTCTCGTCACGCTGGGACCTGGACGCTACCGGTCGCACCCGCGGTACCGCCGGCCAGGAAAGGCTGCCCGAACCCGAAGAGGCCGCCCCGGACCCGCGGGGGGCGGGTCGGGGGCGGCCTCCGGTCGGCTCGGGGTCAGCCCTTGTCGGCGGGCTTGCGCGCGGCCGAGGGGGTGCGCTCGGCGTCGGCGTCGGCATCCGCGTCGGGCTCGTCCGCGGCACGGACCACGTCCGGGGCCGCATCCGCCGCCACGACCGCGTCGCTGTCGGTGTCGGCGTCCACCGGATCCGTCGCGCTCTCGGCGTCCTCCGGCTCCCGCGTGGCCTTCGCGTCCTCGGCGACCTTCGTGTCCGCGTCCTTGGCGTCCGCTTCCTTCGTGTCCGCGACCTCCGCGTCCGCCTCGTCGGCGTCGTACGGCTCGTCGGCGTCGTCCGGCTCCCGGTAGTGGCCCTGCAGCGTGGCCGGCTCCTCGCGGCCGGGGTGCGTGCGGGCCGAGATCCAGATGTAGACGATCGCGCCGACGAAGACGAGGATCGCGGTCCAGTTGTTCAGCCGCATGCCCAGCACGTGTTCGGCGTCGTCGACGCGCATGTACTCGATCCAGAACCGGCCCACCGTGTAGCCCGCGACGTAGAGCGCGAAGGCCCGGCCGTGGCCCAGCTTGAATCGGCGGTCGGCCCAGATCACCAGGGCCGCGACGCCGATGCACCACAACGACTCGTACAGGAACGTCGGGTGGAAGGTGCCGGCCTGACCGGGGTCGATCACGTTGTGGTCGCCGTCGATCTTCACCGCCCACGGCACGTCGGTCTCGCGGCCGTAGAGCTCCTGGTTGAACCAGTTGCCCCAGCGGCCCACGGCCTGGGCGAGCACGATGCCCGGCGCGAGCGCGTCGGCCAGCGCGGGCAGCGGGATGCCCCGGCGCCGGCAGCCGATCCAGGCGCCCACCGCGCCGAGCGCGATCGCACCCCAGATGCCGAGCCCGCCCTTCCAGACGGCGAACGCCTGCATGGGGTCGCCGCCGTCGCCGAAGTACGGCCCCGGCGTGGTGATGACGTGGTAGATGCGGCCTCCGACGAGGCCGAAGGGCACCATCCACACGGCGATGTCGCCGACCGTGCCGGCACGACCGCCTCGGGCGACCCAGCGGCGCTCGCCGAGCCAGATCGCGAGGACGACACCGAGGATGATGCACAGCGCGTAGCCGCGCAGCGGGATCGGACCGAGGTCGATCTGGCCGCGGGAGGGGCTGGGAATGAATGCGAGGTCCATGGCGGGTACGACGCTACCGGGTGCGGGGGCGAACGTGTGCCGGCGGGCGGCGACGAACGGGCGCGGCACCGGGGAATCGGTGCCGCGCCCGGGTGCTCCGAAGCGGAGGGTGACTACTTGATCGCTGCCAGGATCTGGGCGCGCACCTCGTCGGGGGTGGCCAGGCCGCGGCCCTTGACGATCAGGTCGATGGTCTTGCCGTTGATGCCCGCGGTCGGTGTGCCGGTGACGGGGGTGTCGCCGATCTTGGCGTTCTGGAACGCGTCCTCGACCTTGTTGACCCACCCGGCCACGCTCAGGTCGTTGACGCAGGCGTCGAAGGTGGGCGAGCGCAGGCCGTCCACCTTGCCCGCGAGGTCGATCAGGTAGGAGCGGTTGCCGAACTTGTCGTCCAGCTCGTCGGGCTGGTTCGCGAAGAGCGTGTCGTGGTACGGCGCGAACTTGCCCGCGTTCTGCGCGCAGCCGGCGGCGTTGGCCGCGTACTTGGAGCCGTTGCCGCCGAGCTTGCCGTCCAGGAACGAGGCGATGTGGTAGTCGATCTTGATGGTGCCGGCGTCGGCCATCTGCCGCAGGGTGGGGCCGAGCGACTTCTCCACCTCGTGGCAGATCGGGCAGCGGAAGTCCTCGTACATGATCAACGAGGGGGCGTTCGGGTTGCTGCCGACGGAGATGCCCAGACCGTCCGCGGACAGGTTCACGGGGGCGCTGTACGGCTTGGCGAGCGCGTCCTTCCAGGGCCCCTTCTTCTTGTTGGTCTTGGACATGCCCACGACCACGCCGATGATGGCGACCACCGCGAGGACGGCCACCACCGCACCGGCGATGATCAGCACCCGCCGGCGCTTGTCGAGCGCCTGTTGGCGCGCGCGCTCCTGGGCCATGCGCTCGCGCGCGGTGCGCTTGCCTTCGGAATTCTTCGAGCTCACGTGATCTCAGGGCCTTTCAGTTCCCGGGTTCCGGGGTTCCGGTTCGCGTCCCCGCGGTACTCGTCCGCGTCGGTGTCCCGCTCGTCCTCGGCCGCCTCGTCCGCGTCGTCCGCGTCGTCCGCGTCCGCGTGGTCCTCGTCCGTGTCGTACGGCGGTTCCTCGGGGAACAGCCAGGCGTCCGCGGACAGGCGGGTGCGCGGGAAGACGATCAGCCAGATGGCGAGCAGCAGGAAGCCGCAGTCCCGCAGGATCTCCTCGAGGTAGGCGGTCTTGTCCGGCTCGACCGGACCGCCGCCGCCGAAGCAGCCGCAGTCGATCGCCAGGCCCCGCGCCCACGCCTGGGCGATGCCCGCGATGAACACGATCAGGAGCAGCGCGGACAAGGACGCGACCAGTCGGGTGCCGATCCCGACCACCAGGAGCAGGGCCAGGCCCAGTTCCAGGTAGGGCAGGGCGTAGCCGACCGGCTCGACCAGACCGTCGGGCAGTACGTCGTAGCCCCGGACCGCGTACGCGGCCTGGTCGGGGTCGAGCGCCTTCTCCCAGCCGGCGTAGGCCCAGACGAAGGCCAGGCCCAGTCGGGCGGCGAGGCCGATCCAGGGGGCGGCTTTGCGCAGGCTCGCGAGCGGGCCGGCGGTCGCGGCGCCGTCGGGGGTGGCCGTCGCGGTCACCGTCGGCCCACCGGCTCGATCGTCTTGCCTTCCAAGGTCTGACCTCCGTCACGACGGGTGAGGTACGGGGACCCCGGTCCGTGGTCCCCCGCACCCCGGACCGGCACATGTGCTGTCTAACCGGCGGAAGGCACCTTAGGTTCCTGTCCGAGAGCCGCCTTACCACTCCCGGGGTTCTCCAGGCGTCGGTCGAGCAGTTCACGAAGGTTGTCGGGCGAACGCATGGCCGAGTTCCCGCTGTCCAGAATTTTTCCGTCCACCGCCACGGCGGGCGTGGCAAGGACGCCGGAGCTTTCGAACGCGCTCTCGGCGGCGGCCACCCACGCGGCGTTGGCGTCGGTGTTCACGCACGCGTCGAACGCCTCGCCGCGCAGGCCGGGGACCTGGCCGGCCAGGTCGAGCAACCGGGCGGCGGTGTAGCCGTCCTCGGATTCCTCGGGCTGGTTCTTGAACAACATCGCGTGGTAGCCGGCGTACTTGCCCGCGTCCACCGAGCAGCGGGCGGCGTTCGCGGCCTTGACCGAGCCGGTGCCGCCGAGCTTGCCGTCCAGGAAGGAGGCGATGTGGTAGTCGACGCTGATCTTTCCGGCCTCGGCGTAGTCGGCCAGGAGCGGGCCGAAGTCGGTCTCGAAGCGTTTGCAGAACGGGCAGCGGAAGTCCTCGAACACGGTGACGGTGACCGGTGCCGAGGAGCTGCCGACCCGGATCGTGCCGTCCGCCTGGGCGACGGCGGGCAACGTGGCCAAGTCGACGTCGCGGACGGGGGCCTTGGCCGTGTTCGACCGCTTCGCGTCGCCGGAGTCGTCGTCCTTGTCGTCGTGGCCGACGGTGAACACGACGCCCAGGACGGCGGCCAGCACCGCGACCACGAGCACGCCGACGACGGCCAGGATGACGGGTGTTCGGTTGGCCGCAGGTTTGGCGCTCAACGCTGGTTCCTCCGATGGGGGTGGGGGTGGGGGTGGGGGTGGGATGGTGCGGGCATGACAACGGCCGCCGCGACGGTGCTGCGGCGGCCGCTGATGAGCCGATGTACATTTTGGCGCGTTTTTACACAGGGCGCCGATCGGGCGCGGGTGTCAGCGCTTGCGGACGCCCTCGGCCAGGTCCGCGGCCAGGGCGCGGACGGCGTCCAGGCCGGCCTGTTCGTTCGGCGCGTCCAGCAGGGCGCGGACGAACGCGGAGCCGACGATGACGCCGTCGGCGTAGGCCGCGACCTCGGCCGCCTGGGTCGCGTTGGAGACGCCCAGGCCGACGCAGACCGGCAGGTCGGTGGTCTTGCGGGTGCGTGCGACCAGGTCGCCGGCCGCCGAGCTCACCGAGGCCCGGGCGCCGGTGACGCCCATGACGGACGCGGCGTAGACGAAGCCGCCGCAGTGTCGGGTGGTGTAGGCGATGCGTTCGTCCGAGGAGGACAGCGCGACCAGGAAGATCCGGTCCAGGTGGTGCCGGTCGGTGGCGGCGATCCACTCGTGCGCCTCGTCCGGGATCAGGTCGGGGGTGATCACCCCGCTGCCGCCGGCCGCGGCCAGTTCGCTCGCGAACCGCTCGACGCCGTAGCGCTCGATCGGGTTCCAGTACGACATCACCAGGGTCGCGGCGCCGGTTTCGGCGACGGCGCGCACGTTGTCGATCACGTGGTGGGTGTTGGTGCCGTGGGCGAGCGCGTGTTCGACGGCGCGCTGGATGACGGGGCCGTCCATCTGCGGGTCGCTGTAGGGCAGGCCGACCTCGATGATGTCGCAGCCGCCCTCGACCATCGCCCGCATCGCGGCGGCGGAGCCCTCGGCGGAGGGGTAGCCCGCCGGGAGGTAGCCGACCAGTGCGGCGCGGTTCTCGGCGCGGGCGGTGGCCAGCACCTCGGTGAGCCTGGTGGTGGTGCCGGTGCCGGTCACGACTGCTCCGCTTCCGCGTCGAGGAGATCGAAGTACTTGGCGGCGGTGTGCATGTCCTTGTCACCGCGCCCGGAGAGGTTCACCAGGATGGTCGCGTCCGGGCCGAGTTCGCGCCCGACCTCGATCGCGCCGGCCAGGGCGTGCGCCGATTCGATCGCCGGGATGATGCCCTCGGTGCGGCACAGCAGCCGGAACGCCTCCATCGCGGGGGCGTCGTCGATCGGCCGGTAGGTGGCCCGGCCGGTCTGGTGCAGCCACGCGTGCTCGGGGCCCACCGCCGGGTAGTCCAGGCCGGCGGAGATCGAGTGGGACTCCATGGTCTGCCCGTATTCGTCCTGGAGCAGGTAGGTGCGGGCGCCGTGCAGGACGCCGATCGAGCCGCCGGTGATCGAGGCGGCGTGCCGCCCGGTCTCCACGCCGTCGCCGCCCGCCTCGAAGCCGTACAGCCGCACGCCCTCGTCCGGAATGAACGCGTGGAAGGCGCCGATCGCGTTGGAGCCGCCGCCCACGCACGCGCAGACCGCGTCCGGCAGCTTGCCGGTCAGGTCGAGCACCTGCTGCCGGGCCTCCACGGAGATGACCTTGACGAAGTCGCGGACCATCGCCGGGAAGGGGTGTGCGCCGGCCGCGGTGCCGAGCAGGTAGTGGGTGTTGTCGACGTTGGCGACCCAGTCGCGCAGCGCCTCGTTGATCGCGTCCTTGAGGGTGCGCGAGCCGATCGCCACCGGGATCACCTCGGCGCCGAGCACGCGCATCCGGGCCACGTTCAGGGCCTGGCGCTGGGTGTCGAGTTCGCCCATGTAGACGACGCACTCCAGGCCGAGCAGCGCGCACGCGGTCGCGGTGGCCACGCCGTGCTGGCCGGCGCCGGTCTCCGCGATCACCCGGGTCTTGCCCATGCGCTTGGTCAGGATGGCCTGGCCGAGCACGTTGTTGATCTTGTGCGAGCCGGTGTGGTTGAGGTCTTCGCGCTTGAGGATGATCCGCGCGCCGCCTGCGTGTTCGGCGAAGCGGGGGGCCTCGGTGATGATGCTCGGGCGCCCGGCGTAGTCGCGCAGCAGGCCGGCGAACTCGGCCTGGAACTGCGGGTCGTTCTTGGCCTTTTCGTAGGCGGCGGTCAACTCGTCGAGGGCGGCGATCAGCGCCTCGGGCAGGAAGCGCCCGCCGAAGACGCCGAAGTGGCCGGAAGGATCCGGTAGTTGGGCAGTGCTGGACATGCGAGGTCCTTGTCGGTGTGGCATGCCGTGCGGACGGCACGTTGCTGACGGATGGGTCAGGAAACGTGTCCGCGCCATCGCCTGCCCGGCACCTGGCCGGGCTCACAGCCGATCACGTAGCGCACCCGACGCCCGCGCGCCCGGCGGGCGGGCGCGCGGCAGCCTCGGGGCTTGCAGCCCCTGGCCAGTCGCGGGTCCATGCTCATTGCCTGCTCGTGTCCTCAGCCGCGCCCGTGCCGGATCGCCGGGTGGGCGCCCGCGGCGACCAGGTCGGCGACCGAGCTGCGCGGGTCGCGACCGGTGACCAGGGACTCGCCCACCAGGACGGCGTCGGCGCCGTTGTTGGCGTAGGCGATCAGGTCGTGCGGACCGCGCACGCCGGATTCGGCGATGCGCACGCACGAGTCCGGGATCAGCGGGGCGATCCGGGCGAAGTTGTTGCGGTCCACCTCGAGGGTCTTGAGGTTGCGCGCGTTGACCCCGATCACGGTGGCGCCGGCGTCGAGCGCGCGGGCGGTCTCCTCCTCGTCGTGGACCTCCACGATCGTGGTGAGACCGATCGAGCGGGACCGCTCGATCAGCGAGACCAGCGCGTTCTGCTCCAGCGCGGCGACGATCAGCAGGGCCACGTCCGCGCCGTGCGCGCGGGCCTCCCAGAGCTGGTAGCTGGTGACCATGAAGTCCTTGCGCAGGACCGGGATGTCGACCGCGGCGCGCACCGCGTCCAGGTCGTCGAGCGAGCCGCCGAATCGGCGCTGCTCGGTGAGCACGCTGATCACCGAGGCGCCGCCGGACTCGTAGTCGGCGGCCAGACCGGCCGGGTCGGCGATCGCGGCGAGCGCGCCCTTGGAGGGGCTGGAGCGCTTGACCTCGGCGATGACGGCGATGCCGTCGCCGCGCAGGATGCTCTCCGCGTCGCGGGGCGCCGGCGCCTGGGCCGCGAGTTCCTTGATCTCGTCAAGGGAAACGCGGGCCTGTCGTTCTGCGAGGTCGGCGTTGACACCGTCGATGATCTCGTCGAGAACCGTCACGCCCTACATCCCCTCGTTTGTCCGGAGAACCTGCTCCCCCGGCTCTCCGATGGTATAGGCCGATTCGAACAGACCCGTCCACGCCGCACCGCCGAAGAGGTGGGGGCAGCATACGGCGTCGCACGGTGGGTCCGTGCGCGGCGTCCGGCCGACGGATCCGCCGGCCGTCACTGTCCGTCAGGGCGCGAGCGGCGCGCCGAACGGCAGGTCCCGGACGACCCAGAAGAGCACCACGACCGCGAGCAGCGCCCACAACGCGCGGGGATCGGCCAACCCCCGACGCGGCTCGCCGCGCGCGGTACGCACCGTCCAGCGCAGCCACAACAGGCCGATCAGCGGAAACAGCGCGACCGCGAGCGCGTTGTAGCCCAGCGCGGCGGACAGGTCGAGGTGGGTGAGCGCGTGCACGCAGCGCAATCCGCCGCAGCCGGGGCAGGCCAGGCCGGTGAGCACCAGGTAGGGGCACGGCGGATAGTGGCCGCTCTCGCGCGGATCCACCAGTCCCACATAGGCGGTCGCACCGGCGAGCAGGGCCAGGCTCGTGGCGGGCAGAGCGAGATTGCGCAGCCGGAAGCCGGTGCCGGACGCGGGACGGGCCGGGGTGGTCATCGGCCCATTGTGCCGTCGGAGAGCACCGTCAGAGGTCACCCAGCGTGTCTTTCCAACCGAGAAGGAAAACGCCGACCATCCAGGTGGTCCAGAAGATCACGCCGAGCAGGACGGTGCCGATGGTCCAGTTGCGGGCCCGCAACGAGGCGAGCCGGGCACCGGCCACGTCGCCGCGGTGCCAACGCTCGTTGACGCTGGTCGCCGCGAGCAACGCGGGCACGCCCGCGAGGAAGCAGCAGAAGACGGTGGCCAGCACCGCCCACGCGAGGTAGTTGTCCGGTGGTCCCGGTGGCGGACCGGCGGGCGGCGGTGTGGTCGGCGGCCCGTAGGGCATGGCGTGCCCGAACGGCCGAGGCGGCGCGTTCCACTCCCGCCCCGGCCCCTCACCGCCCCCGGGAGCCCCCGGAAACCCATAGGCCACGTTTCCCCCTCGGCGTCACACCCACCAGTCCGCCCACCCTAGAGGTCAGCGACGCGCGGGGGCGGCGCCCATCCCGCCCATCCGCATGCCCGCGCCGGCAATGCAGCCCACGAGGACCACGGCCGCCCCGGCCCAGAACAACATCACGCTGGCCGCGATCATCGCGACGCCGGAGATCGTGCAGCCGATCAGCGCCAGTATGGTCACGGTCCAGGCGGCGGGGGTGCTGCCGTGGTTTCCGGCTTGCGACGACATCGCTTACTCCTTCGGCTTCACAATTCACACGCGAGGGCGCGGCTGCCGGGACACCGTTTCGGGCGCCGCGGTCACAACCGCGCGATTCTTATTGTCACCCGTCGGGAGCAGTGCTCAGCGCGTGGGGTCCTCGCCCCGGTCCAACGCGTTCCACAGGTCGGCGTTGGTGGCCGGGCCACGCTTGGCGGCGACCACCTTGCCCGCCGGGGCCTCGTAGCGGTTGGACATACCGGGCCAGCGCCGGCCCCGAAGCACCACGAGCAGGCCCGCGAGCAGGATCACCACGCCACCCACGACCGCGAACCACGGCCAGATCGTGTGGCTCACGTCCACCGCGCGAACCCCCTCGACGGCCGCCTTGCCCGCCGCCTCGGAGTTCACCGCCGACGTGTCGCCCGCGCCCCGCACGGCCAGCACCACGACCCCGAGCCCGGCCAGGGTCACCAGCACGCCGATCACGGTCCGGCCGAACGTGCGGGTCGCGAGCACCGCGAGGCCGCCGGCAAGGCCCAGCAGCGCGAACGCGGACAGGGCCTTGTTGATCGTGTTGCCGCTCGCCTGCACCGCGATCCGCGCCCCGTGCACCGGCGCGGTGCCCTCGGCCCAGGTGCGACCGGCCACCGAGAGCACCAGGGCGGCGCCGGCCAGCGCGAGCAGGACCGTGACGGTCGACTCGCGGCGGGCGGCCTTGCGCTCGCGCAGCGCCGCGTCCTCGACCGCCGCGGTCGCGACCGCCGCCGGCTGCTCTTCGGCGGCGCTCGCCGCGCCGGTGGTGGTCGCCGGTTCGGCGTCGGCCCGGTCGTGCGTCTCGGTGCCGGCACCCGCCGCGCCGGCCTCGGTCCTCGCGTTGCTCATGGCACCAGCATGACCCACGCCGCGCGACGGCTGGACCCCGGGCGGGCGTTCGCGGCCCTACCCGGCCGTGACGTCGTGCGCCGGCGCGAGGGTGGCCGCGATGGCCACCGCGCGCAGCACCGCCGCCGCCTTGTTGCGGCATTCGACGTCCTCGGCCTCGGGCGAGGAGTCGGCGACCACACCCGCGCCGGCCTGGACGTAGGCCACGCCGTCGCGGATCAACGCGGTGCGGATCGCGATCGCGGTGTCCAGGTCGCCGGCGAAGTCGACGTAGCCCACACAACCGCCGTACAGGCCGCGCCTGGTGGGCTCGAAGTTCTCGATGATCTCCATCGCGCGCGGCTTGGGCGCGCCCGACAGGGTGCCCGCCGGGAAGCACGCGGCGAACACGTCCAACGCGGTGCGCCCCGGGGCCAACTCGCCCACCACGGTGGACACGATGTGCATCACGTGGCTGTACCGCTCGACCGACATGAAGTCGATCACCTCGACCGTGCCCGGCGCGCAGACCCGACCCAGGTCGTTGCGGCCCAGGTCGACGAGCATCAGGTGTTCGGCGCGTTCCTTGGGGTCGGCGAGCAACTCCTCGGCCAGGTCGGCGTCCTCGGCCGGGGTGGCACCGCGCGGGCGGGTGCCCGCGATCGGGTGCAACATCGCGCGCCCGTCCTCGACCTTGACCAGCGCCTCGGGGCTGGAGCCGACCACGTCGAAGCCGCCCTCGGCGCCGCCGTCCGGCCCCGGCAGCCGGAACAGGTACATGTACGGGCTGGGGTTGGTCGCCCGCAGGATCCGGTACACGTCCAACGCGCCGGCCTCGGTGGGCATCTCGAAGCGCTGGGACAGCACGATCTGGAACGCCTCGCCGGCCCGGATCTCCTCCTTGGCCGCCTCCACCGCCTTGCGATACGCGACCGAGCCCCACGGGCCGACCGCCTCGGCCACCGCGCCGCGCTCGAACGCCGCCGCGGCCAGGCCGGTCGGCCGGGCCAGGTCGGCGGTCATCGCGTCCAGGCGGGCCACCGCCGCGTGGTACGCCTCGTCGACCCCGGACTCGCGGTTGTCGTGGTTGATCGCGTTGGCGATCAACAACACGCTGCCGTCCACGTGGTCGAGCACCGCCAGGTCGGTGGCCAGGAACATCATCAGCTCGGGCACGTGCAGGTCGTCCACGGTCGACTCCGGCAACCGCTCCAGCCGGCGCACCACGTCGTAGCCGAGGTAGCCGACCATCCCGCCGGTCAGCGGCGGCAGTTCCAGGCCCGGGACGCCGTGCGGGGTGTGCAACGCGGCCACGGTGGCCCGCAGTACCTCCAGCGGATCGCCCTCCACCGGCACGCCCACCGGCGGGGTGCCCAGCCAGCGGGCCCGGCCGGCCGCCTCGGTGAGCACCGCCGCGCTGTGCACGCCCACGAACGAATAGCGCGACCACGAGCGGCCGTTCTCGGCGGATTCCAGCAGGAAGGTGCCGGGCCGCTCGGCGGCGAGCTTGCGGTACAGACCCACGGGGGTGTCGCCGTCGGCCAGGAAGCGCCGGGTGACGGGGATGACCCGCCGGTCGCGCGCGAGCGTCCGGAAGGTGTCGAGGTCGGGGGTGACGGTTCCGGTGGTCATGGCGTGCGCAATCTCCCGGGCGGCGAGGTCGGGCCGAGTCGGGTGCCCGCGGGCCCCGGGTCGGCGGCGGTCAGTCGGAGACGGGCAGGACGTCCGCGTCGAAGCAGGTGCGGTCGCCGGTGTGGCACGCGGCGCCGGTCTGCTCGACCCGCACGAGCACGGCGTCGCCGTCGCAGTCGAGCGCGACCGAGAGCACCTTCTGCACATGGCCGGAGGTGTCGCCCTTGACCCAGTATTCCTGCCGGCTGCGGCTCCAGTAGGTGCAGCGGCCGGTGGTCAGCGTGCGGTGCAGCGCCTCGTCGTCCATCCAGCCGACCATCAACACCTCGCCGGTGTCGCCGGCCTGGGCGACGGCGGCGATCAACCCGTCGGGGTCGCGCTTGAGACGCGCGGCGATGGTCGGGTCGAGGTCGGAGGGCCGCGCGGGCGGGTGGGTGGCACCGGTCATGCGCGCATTGTCGCAGACCGATGCGGGCCCACCGCGGCGGTGTTCACAGGCCGGTACGGGCCGTACGCAGGGTGTCGATCGCGGCCTCGTCGCCCTCGATCCCGACCCGGGCCTGCTCCTTGCGGCCGAACAGGTACAGGAGCAGCTCGGCCGGGTGGCCGCTCAGCGTGACCACGGGCGTGCCCTTGTGCACGATCTGCGCCGGTTCCCCGGTCGCGGTGTCGGTGCGGCGCAGCGCCACGCCCACCGGGACCCCGCGCAGCGCCATCCGCGAGGCGCCCTTGGCGCGCTTCCACAGGATCTCGGTGAGTTCGGGGTCCAGTTCGCGCGGCTCGGCGCCGCCGGGCTGGGCCCGGCGCACGTCCTCCAGGTGGATGAAGTACTCCATCGTGTTGGCCGCCGCGTCCACGCCGGGGATGCCGAACACGGACAACCTCGGCGGGCCGTCCGCGACCAGCCGCACGCTCTGCTCGTACGGCTTGGCCGCCTGGCGCAGCCGGACCTTCTCGGTGTAGCCGGCGAGCGGCGCGAGCATGATGCCCGGCGCCGAGTCGGGGCGGTGCTCGCGGACCACCAGGTGGGCCGCGAGGTCGCGGGTGGTCCAGCCCGCGCACAGGGTCGGCGCGTCCGGGCCCAGCACGCGCAGCAGTTCGGCGAGTGCG
The DNA here is from genome assembly GCF_042754445.1 of Embleya sp. NPDC059213. NCBI lineage: Bacteria > Bacillati > Actinomycetota > Actinomycetes > Kitasatosporales > Streptomycetaceae > Embleya > Embleya sp. NPDC059213. The sequence goes on along the minus strand of NZ_JBHZAV010000002.1, from coordinate 31,418 downwards.
GCGCGTTCGGTGCGAGCGTGGGAAGTGGGCATGTGCAGATCCTTTTGCCCGCACCGGGCGCGGTCAAGGGGACGGGCGGGTCAGGGCGATGCCGCCACCGGAGCGGAGTCCTTGGGATGGTCGCTCTTCTGCTGGGCGCTGAGCCAGCGCAGCGCGTCCGGCAGCACCGCCTGCCAGGTCTTGAAGTTGTGCCCGCCGGTGGGCAGCAGCAGCGTGTCCACCTTCAGCGGCGGCTTGGCCAGCCGCTGGAACTCCTTGGTCTCGGGCAGGTTGGGCTCGCCGCTCTCGCTGCTGGTGAGCAGCAGGTTGACCGGCGGCATCGGCATGTTCTTCAGCCGCCACATCAGGTCGTTCTGGTTGCGGTACGCCTTACTGCCGCCGTACAGGTCGCCGGTGTCGCCGTCCAGCGGCGCGCCGTAGTCGGCGGACAGCGCGACGCCCGCGCCGATCCGGTCCGAGTTGAGCATGGCCAGCTTGATCGAGCAGTAGCCGCCGGTGGAGTCGCCGAGCATGGCCCAGTTGCGGGCGCCGGGCGCGACCCGGTACGCCTGGTTGATCGCCTCGGGCAGGTCCTGGCTGAAGAACATGCCCACCTGCGGTCCGCCGGGTACGTCGGTGCACTCGGTGTCGCGGTCGGCGCCGACGCTCGGTTTCATCATCACGTAGATGGTCGGCTGGACCCGTCCCGCGGCTATCTCGTTCGCGGCGAACTTGGGCAGTTCCAGGCGGGTGACCAGGTTGCGCTCGTTGCCCGGGTAGCCGGTGAGCACGACCACGACCGGGAAGCGCCGGTCCTTGTACTGGGCCTGGAAGTACTGCGGCGGCAGGTAGACCAGCGCCGGGGTGCCCATCCCGCTGCGCCGGCCGGCCACGTCGATGCGCATGATCTGGCCCGCGGCCTGGGCGTTCTTGCCCTGCGGGACGTCTATCGTCTCGGTCCCGTTCTCCTTGACCAGCTTGGGCACGTCGCCGGGGCCGGCGGCGGTGCCGAAGTTCACCACGGGCTTGCCGGTGTGCCCGAGCAGGTCGTCCCAGGTCGTGTAGAAGACGAAGTAGCGGTTGCCGATCACCGCCACGGTGGCCATCAGCAGCACCTGCGTGCTCAACAGGATGCCGACCCGGCCCAGGATCGGCAGCACTGCCTGGCGGGACAACTTGGGCCAGAAGAACACGGCGGCGACGACCGCCGCGAACGCGACGACGCCGAGCAGGAGTATCAGTTTGAGGCTGGTGAGGCCCACAGCGGCGTCCTCGGTCTATGGATCATGGTCAGGGCATGCCCATAAGACGCGGCCGACCCGGGCTTTGGTTGCGTGGGTCGGGCCTGCGCCGGCAGGACCGGCGGGAGTGCCCGAAACAGGGTGACATGCGGGAAAGATCCGCTCCAAGCCGAGCCACGCGGCCGATCGGGGGCGAATTCGGGGGCCGGACGGGAATCGGGACCGTCCGAGGCGCCTTGTACTTTCATTGGACAACCATCCTGGGACAGCCCTGGGACAACCCTGTTGGCCGGCCCCGTGTTCGCGACGGCCGGATTCCCGTGAAAGTGAGCCCCGTGGCGGACAAGGTCGTGCTGCGACAAGGACTGCGCGTACTCGGCGTGGGGATCCGCGAGGAGCCCAGGATCTTCGCCGCCGCGGTGGGCGCGAGCGCGGTGTACGGCGTGATGACGGTCGGCTCGGCGCTGGTGCTCGGCCGGGTCACCGACGAGGTGATCATCCCGGCCTTCCGGGACGGGCACACCACGGCCGGCGCGCTGGTCGGCGCCTTCGCGGCGGTGTTCGGGATCGCGCTGCTCAAGGCGTTCGGGGTGATCGGCCGCCGGTTGTGGGCGGGCGTGATGCAGTACCGCCTCCAGGCCACCTACCGGCGTCGGGTGACCCGGCAATACCTGCGCCTGCCGCTCGCGTGGCACCATCGCCACCCGACCGGGACGCTGCTGTCCAACGCGAACGCCGACGTCGAGGCGGCCTGGAACCCGATCGCGCCGCTGCCGATGGCCACCGGCGTGGTGGTGATGTTGTTCGTCGCGGCGATCTCGATGGTGCTCACCGACTGGGCGCTGGCGCTGGTGGGCTTCGTGATCTTCCCGGCGATCGCCCTGCTCAACGTGGTCTACCAGCGCAAGCAGGGGCCGCTGGCGATGCGCGCGCAGGAGTTGCGCGCCGACGTCGCCGAGATCGCGCACGAGAGCTTCGACGGCGCGCTGGTGGTCAAGACCCTGGGTCGCGAGACCGAGGAGACCACCCGCTTCGCCGCCGCCTCGGGCGAGTTGGCCGACGCGAACATCGCGGTGGGCCGGGTCCGGGCGCTGTTCGACCCGATGTTGGAGGCGCTGCCCAGCTTCGGTGTGCTGCTGGTTCTGGTGGTCGGCACGGTCCGGGTCTCGAACGGCGACCTGGCGCCCGGCGACCTGGTGCAGGTGGCCTACCTGTTCACCCTGTTGGCCTTCCCGGTGCGGGCGATCGGGTGGCTGCTGGGCGACATGCCGCGCTCGGTGGTGGGCTTCGACCGGGTCAAGGGGGTGCTGGAGGCCGAGGGCGAGCACGCCTACGGCACGATCGAGGGCGGCGACGCCTCGGCCGGTCCGGCCCGCCTGGAGGCCCGCGCGGTGCGCTTCGGCTACACCGACGGCACCGACGTGCTGCACGACGTGGCCTTCGACGTCGAACCCGGGCGCACCATCGCCGTGGTCGGCCCGACCGGCTCCGGCAAGTCCACGCTGGTGTCGCTGCTGGTGCGCCTGGTCGATCCGCTCGACGGCGGGGTGCTGCTGGACGGCACCGACCTGCGCGAGTATCGGCGCGGCGGGATCGCGGCCACCGCCGCGTTGGTCCCGCAACAGGCGTTCCTGTTCGACGACACCGTGCGCGACAACATCACCCTGGGCCTGGATCTGGACGACGCGGCGGTGCACGAGGCGCTGCGGATCGCCCAGGCCGACTTCGTGACCGCGCTGCCCGAGGGCCTGGACACCCGGGTGGGCGAGCGCGGGACCACGCTGTCCGGCGGGCAGCGCCAACGGATCGCGCTGGCCCGGGCGTTGGTGCGCCGGCCGCGCCTGCTGGTCCTGGACGACGCGACGTCGGCGGTGGACCCGCGGGTGGAGGCGGCCATCCTGCACGGGCTGCGTGACGCGGGGCCGGCGACGGTGGTCGTGGTCGCCTACCGCAAGGCCACCATCGCGCTCGCCGACGAGGTGGTCTACGTCGAGGGCGGCCGGGTGCTCGATCGCGGTCCCCATCACGAGTTGCTGGACCGCTCGGTGGGCTACCGCCGGTTGGTCAACGCCTACGAGCGGGCCGCGCGCGAGGGCGCGGACGAGGACATCGACGTCAGCGAGGCCGAGGAGGCCACGGCTTCATGAGTATCGCCACCGTCGTGCGCAAGGCACCCGAACCGGGCCCCGGGCCCGGTTCGCGAATAGGCGCCGATCCCGATTCCGACCGGCCCGCCGAGTCCGGCCTGAGCGTGCTGCGCCGCGGCCTGCGGATGACGCCGGAGTTCACCGAGGGCCTGATCGTCACGCTGCTGCTGGCCGTGGTCGGCACGGCCGGGCGCATCGTGGTGCCGCTGGCCGTGCAGCAGACCATCGACCGGGGGCTGCGCGCCGACGCCGGTCCCGACCTGACCGTGGTGCGCACGATGGCCGCGGTCGCGGCGCTCGCGGTGGTGGTCACCGCGGTGTCCGCCTACGCGATGAACGTGCGGTTGTACCGCACCAGCGAGCGCGGCCTGTCCACCCTGCGGGTGGCCGCCTTCCGACACATCCACGACCTGTCCACCCTGCACCAGCAGTCCGAGAAGCGCGGTTCGCTGGTCTCGCGGGTGACCGGCGACGTGGACACGATCAGCCGGTTCATCCAGTTCGGCGGGTTGCTGCTGATCGTCAGCGTCGGGCAGATCGCGCTGGTGACGGTGCTGATGTTCGTCTACTCGTGGCAGCTCACGCTGTTGGTGTGGGTGTGCTTCGCGCCGCTGTACTTCTTCATGCGGGCGGTGCAGAAGCGGATCGCCGCGGCCTACTCGCACGTTCGGGTGGCCATGGGTCGCATGCTCGGCGCCATCGCGGAGCCGGTCGTGGGCGCCGCGATCGTGCGTGCGCACGGCATCGAGGAGCGCACCGCGCATCGCATCGACGAGTCGGTGAACGCGCATCGGGACGCGCAGAGCCGTGCCCAGTTGTTCGTCGCGCTGACCTTCCCGATGGGCGAGTTCGTGGTCGGCCTGGCCAACGGGCTGGTGGTCGTGGTGGGTGTGTGGCTGGGCATCGACGGGCAGCTCAGCGTCGGCGAACTGGTCGCCTTCCTGTTCCTGGTCACGCTGTTCGTGGGGCCGGTGCAGATGGGCGTGGAGATCCTCAACGAGGCGCAGAACGCGCTCGCCGGCTGGCGCCGGGTCCTGGAAGTGCTGGACGCGGAGCCGGACATCGCCGATCCGGGCGAGGCGGGCGAGGTGCTCGCGCGCGGGCCGGTCGAGGTGGCGTTCGAGCACGTCTCGTACGGCTATCCGGGTGGGCCGCGGATCCTGCACGACGTGGACGTGCGGCTCGCGCCGCGGACCCGGGTCGCGGTGGTCGGCGAGACCGGCTCGGGCAAGACCACGTTCGCCAAGCTGCTGACCCGGCTGGTGGACCCGGACGAGGGTCGGGTGCTGCTGGACGGCGTCGAACTGCCCCGGGTGCGCTTCTCGTCGCTGCGCGCGCGGGTGGTGATGGTGCCGCAGGAGGGCTTCCTGTTCGACGCCACGCTGCGCGAGAACGTGCGGTACGGCCGACCGGACGCGGACGACGCGGCGATTCGCACCGCGTTCGTCGACCTCGGGTTGGCGGACTGGCTGGGCGGGCTGGCCGCGGGCCTGGACACTCCCGTGGGCCAGCGCGGCGAGTCGTTGTCGGCGGGTGAGCGGCAGTTGGTCGCGCTGGTGCGGGCCTACATCGCCGACCCGGACCTGCTGGTCCTGGACGAGGCGACGTCGGCCGTCGACCCGGCCACCGAGGTGCGGATCGGGCGGGCCCTGGACGGGCTGACCCGGGGCCGCACCGCGGTGTTCATCGCGCACCGGATGTCCACCGCCGAATCGGCCGACGAGGTGCTGGTGTTCGACGCCGGCAAGCTCGTCGAACGCGGCCCGCACGCGCGCCTGGTCGGGGCCGGCGGGATCTATACCCGGCTGCACGCGTCGTGGACGGCCCAGCAGAAGACGGCGCCGCACCCGCGCTGACCCGGGTGCGGCGGCCGGCTCGTGGTCGAACGCCGGACGGGCTGCCTCGAACAGCCCGTCCGGCGTCGACCGCGCTCCCGGCGTTCGCGGGCGACGCCCTGTCCGGGTGCGGGCGTCCGCGCTATTTCAGCGGTGCCGTCAGCTTCTTGGTCTCGTCCGTGTAGGACACCAGGCACTGCACCTCGCGGTCACCGCTGCCCCAGCCGGATTCCTTGGGATAGATGTACAACCAGGTCAACTGATCGGCCTGTGGTTGGCGGGCGATCACCGGCTCGGCGATCGGCTTGCACACCCCGGACGCCTTGGTGTCCATCTCCGCGTCGCCGGGCCAGGTGCCGTCCGGCAGTGCGACGTTCTTGATGTGCTGGCCGTCGTGCGGGCTCGTGCAGGCGACCTTGTTCACGTCCGTGCTGCCCGTGGCGAACGAGATGCAGTCGCCCGGGCTGAGCGGGACCTTCTTGACCGCGACGCTGCCGTTGGAGTTGGTCGCCGCGGGGGTGACCGGGGCGTCCGTGCTCGGCGGCTCGCTCGTCGGCGGCTCGGGCTCGTCGGTGGTCGGTTCCGGGTCGGTGGTCGGCGGTGCGCTGGTGCGCTCGGGCGTGGTGCTCGCCGGACCGGCCCGGTCGCCCTTCTTGTCGTCCCCGCCCAGGCTCACCACCAGGGCGATCACGCCGCCGGCGATGGCCAGGGCGACGACCACCACGATCGCGACCACCCGCCCGTTGCCCCGGCCGCCGCCGGGCGGACCGCCGGGGCCGCCCGGACCGTAGGGAGGGCCGCCGCCGTAGGGGGGACCGCCGCCGTAGGGAGGGCCGCCCCCTCCGTACGGCGGGCCCCCGCCGTAGGGCGGACCGCCGATCGTCGGGCCGTCGTAGGGCGGCGGCGGGTTCGCCGGGGGCGGGCCCGCGGGGCCGCCGGGGCCGCCCGGATAGCCACCCGCGCCGCCGCCGTACCCTCCCCCGCCGTAGCCGCCGCCTTGATTGCCGCCGGGATATCCGCCGGGAGTGCTCATCAGGTCGGTCCCTCCCCCCACGGGCCGAACGCCCGGGTCAGCGCAGTGGCTTGGTGAGTGTCTGCCCCGACTTGTACTTCACGATGCAGGTCACCTTGCGGCGGCCGATGTCCCACCCGGGCTGCTTGGGGTAGGTGTAGGTGAAGGTGAACTGCGACGCGTCGGACCGGCCGCCGACCGCCGTGTTCATCGCCGGGGTGCACTTGGTCTCGGTCTGCTCGGTGATCGAGGCTTCACCCGGGTAGGTGCTGCCGCTCAGCTCGTAGGTCATGACGACCTCGCCGTTGTGCGTGGTGGTGCAGGACTTCTTGTCGATGGTGCCCGAGACGGTGTCCAGGGTGACGCAGTCGCCCTTGGACAGGTCCACGTACTGGACCTCGGAGGGCAGGTCCGGGTTCGCCGTGCCGGCCGAGGTGGTGCGCGGCGTGGTCGGCCGGGTGGTGGTCGGCCGCGACGTGGGCGGCGCGCTCGCGCTGTTCGTCGGCGCGGAACTGGGCGAGCCACTCGCGCTGTTCGTGGGCGAGGCGGTCTTGTCCTTCTTGTCGTCGCCGCCCAGCACCACCACCAGCGTGGCGATGATGCCGCCGACCACCACGATCGCGGCGATCACCACGGCGATCAGCGGGCCCTTGCCGGAGCCGCCCTGGTTGGGCCCCGGCGGCATGCCGCCGCCGTAGCCTCCGCCGCCGTAGTTGCCGGGGTACTGCGGCCCGCCGCCGGCCCCCGGGTATTGCGGGGAGCCACCGTACGGGTTCTGCGGCGGCGGGTACTGGCCGCCGCCCTGCGGGTATTGCTGACCGCCCTGCGGGTACTGCTGCCCCGGGTACGGCTGATTGCTCGGATAACCCTGGCCTGGCTGCTGCCCGTAGCCGGGGTAGCCACCCTGTCCGGGTGATGGCGGCGTCGTCATGTGCCTAGCCTGCCCGATCGGGTGAACCCCGCGCTCGACCGGGCCCGACTCCTTGACTGCGAGTCAGATGATCGTTGTGGGACCGGAATCCTTCCGTGACCCGATTTCACTTCGACGGCGGATGCGGCCGGGCCCGAAACGGTCGGGTCACCACGGTCACGAGCACCCCCGCGAGCATCGCACCGCCGCCGCCGGCGAACACCACCGAGGCGCCGTGGGCCGAGGCGACGAAGCCGCCGACGGGATACAGCAGCGGGATCAGGCCGACCCCGGTCAACATCTGGATCGCGGTCACCCGGCCCAGCGCGCCGGGCGCGCAGATGCTCTGCACCAGGGCGTTCCCGCAACCGCCGACCACACCGGTGGCGATGCCCAGCACCGCAGCGGCGGCCACCGCGATCCCGATCCCGGGCGCGTAGCCCAGGCCGACCAGGCCGGTCGCCATCACCAGCATGCCCACCGGCAACACCAGCCCCGGGCGCGGCACTCGGCCCACGATCGTCAGCGCCAGCGCGCCGATCGCCGCGCCGATCCCCCACGCGCCCAGCACCAGGCCCATCCCGCCCGGCCCCCAACCGGTGTCGTCGGCGAGCAGCACGATGCCGATGTTCATCGGGATGGCGAAGCCCGCCTCCATCAGCGCGGTGATCACCAGCAGCGGGCGCAACACCGGATGCCGGGCCACGTAGCGCAGCCCCGCCCGCAGCCCCAACTCCGGCTCCTCGGTGCCGGCTTCGGCCTCCGGCGCGGGCCCCGGGCGAAGCCGCCACAACAACACGAGGGAGAGCCCGAACAAGGCCGCGTCGAGCAGGAAGGCGGTCTCGGCGTCGCCCCACGCCAACACCGCGCCGCCGATCGGCGCGGACACCACGGTGGCCACCCGCTGGGACAACGAGCGCATCCCCTGCACCCGGACCAGTTGGGTGCGCGTGGTCAGTCGCACCGGCAACGCGCCGACGGCGGGCATGAACAAGGCGTCCACCGCGCCGAACACCAGCGCTATCGCCACCAGGAGCCAGACGGCCGGGCTGCTCGCCCACACCGCGAACGCGGCCACCAGCATCACCACACAGCGCACCAGGTCGCTGCCGATCACCACCCGGCGCGGCCCCACCCGGTCCGCGATCGCGCCGCCGGGCAACATCAGCAGCGCCCGTGGCAGCGACCCGGCGGCCAGCACCAGGCCGGTCTGGGTGGCGTCGCCGCTGCGCACCGCGGTCCAGGACAGCGCCAGGAACCAGATCTGATCGCCGATCAGGGACGCGGTGTAGGCGCCGAGCCAGGCCAGTACGCGCGGGTCGCGATGGGCGAGCCGCCCGGGCCCGGCGGCGGTGCTCGTGATGGCCATGGACGTCCCCGTTCGGTGTGTGCGGTGTGTGCGGTCGTGGCGCGCGGGAGCTGCCGAGCGGCGGCGGGTGCTTCAGAGGCGGAACGGGAAGCCGCGGTAGTAGACCTCCACGTGCTCGGCGCCGGGCGTCTCCCGGCCCCGGTAGCCGTCCACGAGCGCCTCGACGGCGCCCGCCAGTTCGCGCAGTTCGGCGGCGGTCAGCCGGAGTGTGGGCGCACCGCTGAAGGCGGCGCCCGCCCACTCCGCGCCCCACGACTGCATCTCGTCCAGGAAGTGCCGGTAACGGTCCTCGGATTGCGAACCCAGCACCCGCACGATGCTCGCGGAGAGATCCCGGCCGACCCGGTCCTCGGCGAAGTCGCCGAGCGAGAAGGTGAGGTCCTCGACCACCTTCCACCAGCGCTCGCGCCCGTCCCGGGCGTGCTCGGGGTCCTCGACCACGAAGCCGTGTCCGGCCAGCGTGCGCACGTGGTAGCTGACCAGCGCCGGGGTCTCCTCGACCCGCTTGGCCAGCATCGACGCGGTGGCCGGGCCGCCGGCGTGCAATATCCGCAGCAGGGTGATCCGCAGCGGGTGGGTGAACACCTTGAGGGTCTGTACGTCCTTGATCATCCGGCGTGCCGGCTGCTCGCTCATACCCCCACCGTAGATCCGAAAATATTCTTTCGCAATAAGTCTTTCGCAAAAATTCCTTCGTACCCGCCCACGAAAAAGCCGGCCACACCTGCGGCCGGCTTCCTCGAAATGTTCGCGTGCTCAGCGGATCGGCTGCCCCGCCGCCCGCAACACGTCCTTGACCTGCGGAATCCGCAACATGCCGAAGTGGAACACGCTGGCCGCGAGCACCGCGTCCGCGCCTGCCCGCACCGCCGGCGCGAAGTGCTCCAACGCGCCCGCGCCACCGGAGGCGATCACCGGGATGCCCACCTCGGCCCGGACCAGTCGGATCAGCTCCAGGTCGTAGCCGTCCTTGGTGCCGTCCGCGTCCATCGAGTTGAGCAGGATCTCGCCCGCGCCCAACCCGGCCGCCCGGGCGGCCCACTCGACCGCGTCGATGCCGGTGCCGGTGCGCCCGCCGTGCGTGGTCACCTCGAAGCCCGGCGTGCCGTCCCGGCGGCGCCGCGCGTCCACCGAGAGCACCAGCACCTGCGAACCGAACCGGTCGGCGATCTCGGCGATCAGCTCCGGCCGACCCATGGCCGCGGTGTTCACGCCGACCTTGTCCGCGCCCGCGCGCAGCAGCTTGTCCACGTCCTCGACCGCACGCACGCCGCCGCCGACGGTGAGCGGGATGAACACCTGCTCGGCGGTGCGCCGCACCACGTCGTAGGTGGTCTCCCGGTTGCCCGAGGACGCGGTGATGTCGAGGAAGACCAGTTCGTCCGCACCCTCGGCGTCGTACACCCGGGCCATCTCGACCGGGTCGCCCGCGTCCCGCAGGTTCTGGAAGTTGACGCCCTTGACCACCCGGCCGGCGTCCACGTCCAGGCACGGGATCACCCGTACGGCCAGCGTCACGAGGCCCTCCCCCGGTACGCGTCCACCTCGACCTCGACCAGCATCCGCGAGTCGATCAGCCCGGCCACCACGACCATGGTCGCGGCGGGCGGGGTCTCGGCGAACAACTCGCCGTGCGCGCGGCCCACGTCGTCCGCGTCGCGGGCGTGCGTGATGAACATCCGGGTGCGCACCACGTCCGCCGGGCCCAGCCCGAAGTGCGCCAGCGCGTCCAACGCGATCCGAAACGCCGCGAGCGTCTGGTGGTGCGGGTCGCCCTCGTGCGCGAGATTGCCCTCCACGATCGCGGTGCAGCCCGACACGTGCACGTATTCGCCGACCGCGACGGCACGGGAGTAGCCGAAGGACTCCTCCCACCGCCCGCCGGACGAATATCGCTCGATACTGCCCGAGTTGTCGCTTCCCGTCACCGGGACACCGCCTCCAACGCCTCTTCGAGGGTGAACGCCTGGGCGTACAGCGCCTTGCCGACGATCGAGCCTTCCACACCCAGCGGCACCAGTTCGGCGATGGCCCGCAGATCCGCCAGCGAGGAGACCCCGCCCGAGGCCACCACCGGGCGGTCCGTGGCCGCGCACACGTCCTTGAGCAGCTGCAGGTTCGGGCCGGTCAGGGTGCCGTCCTTGTTCACGTCGGTGACCACGTAGCGGGCGCAGCCGTCCGCGTCCAGGCGGGCCAGCGTCTCGAACAGCTCGCCGCCCTCGCGGGTCCAGCCGCGCCCGGCCAGCGTGGTGCCGCGCACGTCCAGGCCGACCGCGATGCGGTCCCCGTGCCGGGCGATCGCCGAGCGCACCCAGTCCGGCGTCTCCAGCGCGGCGGTGCCCAGGTTGACCCGCCGGCAGCCGGTGGACAGCGCCGTCTCCAGGGACGCGTCGTCGCGGATGCCGCCGGACAGCTCGACCTTGACGTCGAGCCGGCCGACCACGTCGGCGAGCAGTTCGCGGTTGCTGCCCTTGCCGAACGCGGCGTCCAGGTCGACCAGGTGGATCCACTCGGCGCCGGCGCTCTGCCAGGCCAGCGCGGCGGCCAACGGGTCGCCGTAGGAGGTCTCCGACCCGGCCTCGCCCTTGACCAGGCGGACGGCCTGGCCGTCGGCGACGTCGACGGCGGGCAGCAGTTCGAGGCGGTGGGTCTGGGTCATGACGGTTCGGATCCTCAACAGTTCGTACGGGACACGACAGGAGACAGCGAAACTGCGGGACTGCGGGACTGCGGGACTACAGGGTCGCGAGCCAATTGCGCAGCAACTGGGCACCGGCCTCGCCGGACTTCTCCGGATGGAACTGGGTGGCGCTGAGCGCGCCGTTCTCGACCGCGGCTACGAACGGCGTGCCGTGCGTGGTCCAGGTGACGTCCGGCGGGATGTGCGGGCCGTCCTGGACCACCGGCATCTCCCACGTGCGCACCGCGTAGGAGTGCACGAAGTAGTACCGCGTATCGGCGTCGGCGCCCCGGAACAACACACTGTCCGCGGGCGCCTCGACGGTGTTCCAGCCCATGTGCGGCACCACCGGCGCGACCAGCCGCTCGACCGTGCCGGGCCACTGCGCGCAGCCCTCGGTGGCCACGCCGTGCTCGACGCCGCGCGCGAACAGGATCTGCATGCCGACACAGATGCCCAGCACCGGCCGGCCGCCGGCGAGCCGCTTGTCCACGATGGTGTCGCCGCGGACCGCCTTGAGGCCCTCCATGCACGCGGCGAACGCGCCGACGCCGGGCACCAGGAGTCCGTCGGCGTTCAGCGCGGCCTTGTGGTCGGCGCTGATCTCGACGTCGGCGCCGGCGTGCGCGAGCGCCCGCTCGGCCGAACGCACGTTCCCGAAGCCGTAGTCGAGGACGATGACCTTCTTGGGCACGTGCCTATCCGATCTTCAGGACGCCGGCCGCGATCGAGAAGAACGCGCCGATGGCGAGCAGGGCGATCACACTCTTGGGCAGTCCCTGCTTGACGAACGAAATGCACCCGCCGACCAGGAACAGTCCGAACACGATCAGAACCATCGCCCCGGTGCTCACAGCGCGCCCTTCGTGGAGGGGATCACGCCGGCCCGGCGCGGGTCGAGCACACACGCGTCGGACAACGCCCGGGCCAACGCCTTGAACTGGGCCTCGACGATGTGGTGCGCGTTGCGCCCGTAGGGCACGTGCACGTGCAGGCAGATCTGCGCCTGGGCGACGAACGACTCCAGGATGTGCCGGGTCAGCGTGGTGTCGTAGTCCGGACCGATCATCGGCGCGATGTTCTCCGGTTCGGAGTGCACCAGGTACGGCCGGCCCGACAGGTCCACGGTGACCTGCGCGAGCGCCTCGTCCAGCGGCACGGACGCGTCGGCGAACCGGCGGATGCCCTTCTTGTCGCCGAGCGCCTGGCGAAACGCGGCGCCGAGCGCGAGCGCGGTGTCCTCGATCGTGTGGTGCGCGTCGATGTGCAGGTCGCCGCGGGTCTTGACGGTCAGGTCGAACAGGCCGTGCTTGCCGAGTTGGTCGAGCATGTGGTCGAAGAAGCCGACGCCGGTCGCGACGTCGACCTTCCCCGAGCCGTCCAGGTCGATCTCGACCTCGACGGAGGTTTCCTTCGTGGCGCGTTCGACGCGACCGGTTCTTGCCATGACGGTGATTCCGACTTTCTCTCAGTCCTTCGGACGCGCGCTCTTGAGCACGTGCCGCATCGCGTCCAGGAAGGCCGTGTTCTCGGCGTCCGTGCCGGCGGTCACGCGCAGCATGCCGGGGACCCCGTTGTCGCGGACCAGGACCCCGTGTTCGAGGATCGCGGCCCAGATCGCGTGCGGGTCCTCGAACCGGCCGAACTGGACGAAGTTGGCGTCCGAGTCGGTCACCTCGCAGCCCAGCGCGCGCAGTTCGGCGACCAGCCGGTCGCGCTGCTCCTTGAGCTCGCGGACGTAGCCGAGCAGGGTGTCCTCGAACTCCAGGCAGGCCAGCGCGGTGGCCTGGTTGACCGCCGAGAGGTGGTACGGCAGGCGCACCAGTTGCACCGCGTCCACCACGGCCGCGTCCGCCGCCAGGTAGCCCAGGCGCAGCCCGGCCGCGCCGAACGCCTTGGACATCGTGCGCGTCACCACCAGGTGCGGCCGGCCGGCGAGCAGCGGCAGCAGCGAGTCGGTGTGCGCGAACTCGACGTATGCCTCGTCCACCACCACGATCGAGGGCCGGGCGGCCTGCGCGGCGTCGTAGACCCGCTCCACCACCTCGCGGGCCAGCGCGGTGCCGGTCGGGTTGTTCGGCGAGCACAGGAACACCACGTGGGGCCGGTGCTCGGCGATCCGGGCCAGCGCCTGGTCCAAGTCGATCCGGTAGTCCGCGTCCCGGGTGCCGGAGATCCACTCGGTGTTGGTGCCGCGCGCGATCAGCGCGTGCATCGAGTAGGACGGGTCGAAGCCCAGCGCGCTGCGCCCGGGTCCGCCGAACGCCTGCAGGAGCTGCTGGATCACCTCGTTGGAGCCGTTGGCCGCCCACACCTGGTGCAGGCCCAGCGGGTGGCCGCCGGTCCGGGACAGGTAGGCGGCCAGCGCGGTGCGCAGCTCGACCACGTCGCGGTCCGGGTAGCGGTTCAGCTCGCGGGCTGCGACGGCGACCCGCTCGGCGATCCGGGCCACCAGGGCGTCCGGGAGCGGATACGGGTTCTCGTTCGTGTTCAGCCGGACCGGGACGGCCAACTGCGGTGCGCCGTAGGGCGACTGGCCGCGCAGTTCGTCCCGGATCGGCAGCTCGGCCAGGCCGGTCATCGGTTCTCCTCCCAGGCCGCGAGACCGGCCAGCTCGCCGGTCGCGAACCGGGCCCGCACCGCTTCGCCGTGCGCGGGCAGGTCCTCCGCGTCGGCGAGCACGCTCACGTGCTCGGCGACCTCGGCCAGCGCCTCGCGCGAGTAGTCCACGACGTGGATGCCGCGCAGGAAGGACTGCACCGACAGCCCCGAGGAGTGGCACGCGCAACCGCCGGTGGGCAGCACGTGGTTGGACCCGGCGCAGTAGTCGCCGAGCGAGACCGGCGCGAACGCGCCGACGAAGATCGCGCCCGCGTTGTGCACGCGCGCGGCGACCCCGGCCGCGTCCGCGGTCTGGATCTCCAGGTGTTCGGCGCCGTAGGCGTCCACCACCAGCAGGCCGTCGGGCACCGAGTCGACCAGCACGATGCCGGACTGCCGGCCGGCCAGCGCCTCGGTGACCCGCTCGCGGTGCCGGGTGGCGTCCACCCGGGTCTTGAGCTCCTCGACCACCGCGTCGGCCAGCGACTCGGAGTCGGTGACCAGGATCGACGCGGCCAGCGTGTCGTGCTCGGCCTGGCTGATCAGGTCGGCCGCGATGTGGCCGGCGTCCGCGGTGTCGTCGGCGAGCACGGCGATCTCGGTGGGGCCGGCCTCGGCGTCGATGCCGATCCGGCCCTTGAGCAGCCGCTTGGCGGCGGCGACGTAGATGTTGCCGGGGCCGGTGACCAGGCGCACCGGCGCACACGAGCCCGCGCCATAGGCGAACATCGCGACCGCCTGGGCGCCGCCGACCGCGTACACCTCGTCCACCCCGAGCAGCGCGCACGCGGCCAGGATGGTCGGGTGCGGCAGCCCGCCGAAGTCGGCCTGCGGGGGCGAGGCGACCGCCATCGAGGCGACCCCGGCCTCCTGCGCGGGGACCACGTTCATGATCACCGACGAGGGGTAGACGGCGTTGCCGCCCGGTACGTACAGGCCCACCCGCTCGACCGGGACCCACCGCTCGGTGACCGTGCCGCCGGGCACGACCTGCACGGTGACGTCGCGCCGGCGCTGCTCGCGGTGCACCAGGCGGGCCCGGCGGATGGACTCCTCCAGGGCCGCGCGCACCTTGGGCGCGAGCGTGTCCAGGGCCTCGGCGATCGCCTCGGCGGGCACCCGGATGTCGGTCAGTCGTACCCCGTCGAAGCGCTCGGTGATCTCGATCAGCGCCTCGACGCCGCGATGACGCACGTCCTCGCAGATCGGGCGCACCTTCTCCAGGGCCACCTCGACGTCGAGTTCGGCTCGGGGCAACACGTCGCGCAGTGCGGCGGGGCTGTCCAGGACAGCCCGCGAGGCGGGACCGCGCAGGTCGATACGGGAGATCACCTGCCCCAGTGTAGAGACGGCCGGCGGGACACCGTCCTTGCGTGTCGGACAGTGAGACACGCGATCATGGGCGGGACGCAGCGGCCTTCCAGTGTCGGGGGAGCACGGATGAGCACACCGCCGGGGCATCTGAGCGCCACCGAGATCCGCGTGTGGCAGGCGTACCGCAGGGGTGAACGGCTGGATCTGAGCACGGGCGTGCCGGCGGACGACGATCCGCGGCTGGGCGCCGGCTGGGGGCCCGACCGCACGATCCGGGCCCAGGTGCTCGCGCAGGTGCTGCTCCAGCCGCCCGAGGCCGAACCCGGGCACAGCACCGCGCTGCGGATCACCGGTGCCCGGGTCGTGGGCCCGCTGGAGTTGGGGAGCGCGCGGCTGGACGTGTACCTGTCGATGATCGGTTGCCGCTTCGAGGACGAGATCCTGCTGAACGTGGCCTCGATCCGGACCGTCAACCTGCGCGGCTGCGTGCTCACCGCGCTGCACGGCCGCAACATGCGGGTGGACGGCGACCTGGTGCTGCACGGTTGCGAGGTGGCGAACGGGGTGCGGATCCCCGACGCGCGGATAGACAACGACCTGCGGTTGGACGACTGCGTGATCGGGCCGGACCGGCACGGCGGCGCGCTGCACGCCAAGGGCCTCCAGGTCGGCGCGGACTCGTCGCTGGACAACACCGTCTTCGCCGGGCAGGTGACGCTGTACGGCGGCCGTTTCGGTGGACGGGTGACGCTGTACGGCTCGACGGTGGAGCGCCCGGGGCAGTTGGCGATGGACCTCGGCCGGATCACCGTCGAGCACTCGCTGCACCTGAGCGTGGGATTCACCGCGACCGGCTCGATCCGGCTGAACGACGCGCGCCTGGGTGGCGGTCTCGTGCTCAGTCGGGCGGTGGTGTGCGCGAATCCGGGCGAGCAGCTCACCATGTGGCGGGTGGTCGCGGAGGGCCTGCACATGGCGTTGGCCCGTCCCCCGCGCGGGCGGATCGTGTTGGCGGGCGCGACCATCGGCACGCTGACCGACGCGCCGGACACCTGGCCCGCGCCCGGCGATCTGGTGCTCGCCGGCACCCGGTACACGACGCTGCGCTCCGAGGGACCGATCTCCGTGGACCGGCGGATCGACTGGGTCGAGCGCGGGACCGCGGAGTACACCCCGCAGCCGTACGACCAACTCGCCGGCGCCTATCGCGCGGCGGGCGAGGACGATCAGGCGCGCACCGTGCTGCTGGCCAAGCAGCGCCGACGGCGCGCCGGACTGGGCCCGGCCGGTCGATTGTGGGGCCACGTGCAGGATCTGGCGATCGGCTACGGCTACCGCCCGGCACGGGCGTTCGGCTGGTTGGTCGCGCTGATCGCGGTCGGCACGGCGGTGTTCGCGGTCGACCCGCCCGCGCCGCTGAAGCCCGGCGAGGCACCGCACTGGAACCCGTTCTGGTACACCCTGGACCTTCTCCTGCCGGTGGTCACCCTCGGTCAGGACAGTGCCTGGAAGCCGACCGGCGCCGGCCAATGGCTCGCCTACACCCTGATCCTGCTCGGCTGGGTGCTCGCGGGCGCCGCCGCGGCGGGAGCGGGCCGGGTGCTCAATCGCGCGTGAGCCGCGGGCAATGATCGACGCGCTCCGACGGTCAGGGCCTACTCTTGGTCACCGTGACCGACCGGCTTCCGCTCTTCCCGCTCAACTCGGTGCTCTACCCGGGTCTGGTGCTGCCCCTGCACATCTTCGAGGAGCGGTACCGCGCACTGGTCCGGGACCTGGAGGTGCTGCCCCAGGCGGAGCAGCGCTTCGGCGTGGTGGCGCTGCGCACCGGGCGCGAGGTGGGCGACATCCAGGGCGATCCGCTGGAGATCCTGCACCCGGTGGGCTGTACCGCCGAGATCGCCACGATCAAGACGCACGAGGACGGGCGCTACGACCTGGTGGCCACCGGGGCGACCCGGTTCCGGCTGCTGTCGGTCGACGATTCGGGTCCCTACCTGTACGCCGAGGTGGAATACCTGGAGGACCCGGTCGGCGAGCGGGCCGACGTGCTCGGTCTGGCCGCCACCCGGGCGTTCGCCGAGTATCAGCGCCGGTTGCTCTCGGCCCAGCAGCGCACCCCGATGAGCCTGCCCGAGTTGCCCGACGATCCGGTGGTGCTGTCCTACCTGGTGGCCGCCGCGGTGGTGCTGGACCCGCACGACAAGCAACGCCTGCTGGAGGCCGAGGACGCGACCGTCCGGCTGACCGCGGAGGTCGAGCTGCTGCGCCGTGAGGCGGCCCTCCTGGACCACCTGCCGTCGCTGCCCGCCGTCGAGCTGTTGCGACAGAGCATCGAACCCAACTGACCGGCGATCGAGGGCGCGAGATGGCGAAGAGCAGCAAGGGCACCAAGGGCGGGCAGGGCACCCCGGCGACCGTCGCACTCACCCGCGAAGGGTTCGAGTTCACCGTGCACGCGTACACCCACGCCCCGGACGCGGCCTCGTACGGCGAGGAGGCCGTCGCGGCGCTCGGGGTCCCGGCCGAGCGGGTCTTCAAGACCCTGTTGGCGGACGTGGACGGCACCCTCACCGTCGCGGTCGTCCCGGTCGCGGGCAGACTCGACCTGAAGGCCCTGGCGGCGGCGGTCGGCGGCAAACGCGCGGCGATGGCCGACCCCGCCGCGGCCGAACGAGCCACCGGCTACGTCCTGGGCGGCATCAGCCCGCTCGGCCAAAAACGCCGGCACCCCACGGTGGTGGACGAATCCGCCCTGACCCACCCCACGATCTACATCTCGGCCGGGCGCCGCGGCCTCGAAATCGAGCTCCCGCCGAGCACGCTCACCCACCTGACCCAGGCCGGCACCGCCTCCATCGCCCGCGCCTGACCCCGGCCGCCCCGCGCCCCCGGCAGCGGTCTCACCGCTCCTCGGGCCCCCGCTTCGTCAGATCGACCGGTGTCGAAGGCAGGGCCGACGAACCGGCCGGGGGCGAATCCGCCGGCGGCGCCCCCGCCTCGGGCGACCCCGCCTGCAACGGCCCCGACCGCGCCCACGGAAACGCCTCCCCCGGTCCCCATCCCTGCGGCCCCGCCGCCGGCTCCCGGTCCGGCGGGGCGAATCCGGCGGACAGGCCGAGGAAGATCACCATCGACGCGATCGGCCACAGCAGCAGCACGCCCTTGGCCTTGAGCTCCAGCGGCTGATCGAACCGCTTGCCCAGCCCGATCCGACGGACCTGCTCGATGATCCCGTCCGGCCCCAACTGCACGCCGACCCGGAACGCCAGGTACGACCCGGCCAGCCCACCGACGGTGAGCGCGAGCGCGGTCGCCACCCCCTGCCGCCGAAAGCGCCAGAACGCGGGCGGCGCCAGCACGATGCCGGCGACCACACCGCACACCGCGAACCACCCGTCCAGCGCGATCGAGGTCTCGGTCTCGGGCGAGGTCTGGAAGACCCCCTCCTTGGTCGCGAGCAGCGGTACGCGCGGCGTCACCTGCTCCCAGATCAGCCCCACGATCGCACCCACGACCAGGCACGCCGCGACCACGACCGCGAAGGCCAGCACGTCGGCGCGGTAGCGCTGCCACAGCGTGGGAGGCGCATCGGGCCCGGGCGCGAAGCCCACGTGCGCGCCCTCGGGCGAGGGGTAGGGGTCGAAATCCCCGGCAGACGTCATCTGGTCAGCGTCCCATGTGCGAATCGAGCCGGCGGCGTGACCCCGCACGGCAGGGTGAGTCGAGGCGAGGCGAAGCCGAGGACGAAGACAACGGCGAGGACGGGAACGAAGCCGACGACATCGACTAGGCCCGGGTGCTGCGCCGGAAGGACCACGTGGCCAACGAGAGCATCACCACGCCGACCCCCGCGCAGACCGCGAGGTTGGCCCCCACCGCCGCCCAGTCCGGATCGCCGTAGCTCGCGATGAACGCGTCCACCCCGTACGAGGACGGCAACAGGTCCCGGGCCAGCACGATCAACTCGGGCATCCGGTCCTGTGGCAGCACGCCCAGCAACAGCGCGGCCGACATGCCCAGTTGGCCCAGCAGCGTGGCCAATTCGGGCCGCGGCGCCAGCAGCCCGAGGACCGCCCCGATGCCCGCCAGGGCCGCGCCGGACAGCGGCACGACCAGGAGCAGCACCCACAGGTTGGCCAACGGCAGTTGGAACATCAGCGCGCCGATCACGGCGGTCGCGACCGTGCCCGGCAGCGTGAACGACGCGTATGCCGCGGCGATGCCCAGCACCACCGCGGCCGGACGCACCGGCAGCGTCAGGTAGTAGTCGAGCGCGTTGGCCGCGCGCAGGTTGCCGAAGTGCTGCGCGAGCAGGTTGAGCGCGACGAAGGCGACCACGAGCACGGCGGAGCCGGCCACCACCGCCTCGCGCGCGCTGTCGCTGCCGGTGTCCACCACGCCGCGCATCAGGATCATGATTCCGACCGACTGGAACACCGCGACGAACAGCAGCGGGACCCGGGAGACCCGCACCCGGGAGAGCTGCGCGCGGTACACGGTCAGCAGCCCGGCGCCGAGCGACGTGGCCGGCGCGGGTACCACCGGCGCGGCCGGCCGCGCCGGCGCGGTCTCGATGCTCGCTGCACTCACTGGGGTCGACACCCTCATCCCTTGACCAGTCCCTGATGGCGCCCGCCGAGCGCGAGGTAGACGTCCTCCAGGCTCGGCGTGGACAGCGTGAAGTCGTCGAGCGCCTCGAACGCGGGCCCCGAGGTGACGCCGGCGAGCAGTTCGCGGGCCACCCCCGGCTCCATCCGGGTGCTCCAGCGCCGGCCGGTGCGCACCGCGGTCTGCGCGAGCATGCTCACCGCCGGGTCGTCCATCGGCGGGTCGGCCCGCCAGACCAGGTCGAGGCGGACCTCGTCGCCGACCATGGCCTTGAGTCCACCGGGCGTGTCGCACGCGATCACCCGGCCCTCGTCGAGCACGGCGACCCGGTCCAGCACGGTCTCCGCCTCGATCACGTTGTGCGTCACCAGCAGCACGGTGGCGCCCTGTTCGGCCCGGCGGCGATCCACCGCGGCCCACACCGCGCGACGCGCGACCGGGTCCATGCCGGTGGTCGGCTCGTCCAGGACCAGCACCGGGCGGGCGCCGACCAGCGCGGTGGCCACGCAGGCGAGGCGGCGCTGGCCGCCGGAGAGCTTCTTCAGCGGCCGGTCCGCGATCGTGCCGAGTTCGAGTTCGTCCAGCACCGCGTCCCGCTCGGCCCGGGCCCGGGCGGCGTCCAGGGCGCGCAGCCGGGCGGTGGTCTCGATCGCCAGCGCGACGGTCAACTCGTCCAGCGCGCCGGACTCCTGCCCGAGGTAGGCGACCAGGCGGGCGGCGATCTCCGGCCGGCGCACCAGGTCGTGGCCGAGCAGGTCGATGCTGCCGGTGTCCGGCCGGAGCAGGCCGGTGAGTTGCCGGACCAGGGTGGACTTGCCCGCGCCGTTGGGGCCGAGCAGGCCGAAGATCTCGCCGCGACGCACGTCCAGGTCGATCGCGTCGTTCGCGGTCACCACGTGCCGGTCCCGCCGGCGCCCGGTGCGGTACGTCCTGGTCAGTCCGCGCACCGTGAAACACGGATCGGCCGACATGGGCTCGCCGGGGATGGTCACGCTCCGCTCGTCCGTTCCGGGCAGCTTGTACATCCGACCCCGCGCGTCGTCCTGAAGGTGGTGGAGACGGCGTGCGACCCGCACCTCGCGCCGAGTGGTCCGCCGGCCGAGTGGGGTGACACACAGTCGGGACGACTCTACGCGGTCGCGTCGCCCACCCGGCCGCCCGCCTCCTCGGCGAGCAGGACCCGGGCCCGCTGCCACTGTTCGCGCGGGATCACCGCACGCCAGTCGATCGCCGCGAACGCGGCCTCGCGCGCCGGGTCCAACCGTCGCGTCGCCCGGGCGGCGGCGAGCCTGAGCAGCGCGAGCGGCCGGGTGGGCAGGCCCACCCGGGCGGTCTCCCGCTTGAGGTTGGGCCACCACACGGTGGCCGCGTCGGTCATCTCGTTCTCCGCCGCGCCCAGCCGGTGGAAGGCGGCGAGTCGGCCGATCGCGCGGGCGATCACCCACTGCACGAGCGCGGCAAGGCCGAACAGCACGAGCAGCGCGATGCCCGCCGGCGGGAACAGGAACAGCAGCGGCACCCCCGCCACGAGCAGCGGGTACTTGAGCAGGAACAGGAACTCCAACCGGCCCAGCACCACCTTGCCCACCAGATAGCGCACCAGCAGGGCCGCCTGGCGCGGGGTCAACCGGGTGTCCACTTCCGGGTCGAAGGCGGTCGCGCCGCTGCCGGCGGAACGTTCCGCCGCCGCCCGGGAGGCGCTGCGAAACCGTTGGCCGCGGCGCACCGCGCCGAATCCGACCTTGCCGATCCTGGTCCATTTGGACATCGCGCGTCCTCCGTACGGTCCGCCGCCCGACCCGCACGTTAGCGCCCCGCGCGGGCTGCGGGGCACGGCCGGCGCGAACCGCACGCGTGGGTGGGCTCGGCTTGCTCGGGTACGGTACGGGTTTGACCACAAGCCCCCTAGGAGGCTCTCGACGTGGACGTGTGGCACATACTTCGCCCGCTGATCGTGCTCGTCTCGGTGATCGCCTTCACGGGTCTGGTGACCTGGGGAATGGCTCGCCTGGCCCGCGAAGTACAGACCCGCAAGCCGCTGACAGGACCCCTCTGGTCGATGATGCGGCGTGGCCGCGCCTCGATCGTGACGACGCTCGGCACCTCGGTCCTGCTGCTCGCGGAACCCGCCGCCGGCCTGCCCGAACGCAGTCGCGGGATGATCCGGCACATCCTGGTGCTCTCGGTGATCGCCGCGTGCGCGTGGCTGATCGTGCACGCGGTCACGCTGCTGGTGAACACCTCGTTCGAGCGCTACGCCGCGAACGCGACCGACACCGGCCGGGTACGCCGGATACAGACCCAGATCGCACTGATCCGACGCACTGCGGTGGCGATCGTCGGCATCATCACCTTCGCCGCGATGATCATGACCTTCCCGGGCATGAAGACCATCGGCACCAGCCTGTTGGCCTCCGCCGGTCTGCTCGGCGTGGTGGCCGGTCTGGCCGCGCAGAGCGCGCTGGCCAACCTGTTCGCGGGACTGCAGATCGCCTTCAGCGACATGGTCCGGATCGGCGACTCGGTCGTGGTCAACCAGGAGATGGGCACGATCGAGGAGATCACCCTGACCTACCTGGTGGTGAACACGTGGGACCAGCGTCGGATCGTGATGCCGGTCTCGTACTTCACCTCCCGACCGTTCGAGAACTGGTCGCGCACCGACATCCGGATGACCGGCACCGTCTTCCTGCACCTGGACCACTCCGCGCCGGTCGCCGAGCTGCGCGAGGAACTGCACCGCATCCTCAAGGACACCGGCCTGTGGGACGGCCAGGGCTGGAGCCTGTACGTCACCGACACCACCCCGACCACGATCCTGGTCCGCGCCGTGGTGACCGCGCGCGACTCCGACGACCTGTGGACGCTGCGCTGCGAGGTGCGCGAGAAGCTGCTCGACTACCTGCGCTGCGAACATCCGTACGCGCTGCCCCGGATCGCCACCGCGCCCGCTCCCCTGGGCAACGAGGCGGTCGGCCCGTACAGCGGCAACGGGCGCTTCGCCAAGGCCCAGCCGGTCGCCCAGGTGCCCGCGCAGACCGGCCCGCGCCGGTACGTGGACCTGGCCAAGAAGCCTCAGTCGTTGGCCGCCGCGGCGGCCGCGGCCGAGTCGATCTCACTGAGGAAGTCCGAGGCGATCGCCCAGGCCCGCGAGGCGGCCTCGCGGTCGTAGTCCGCCAGGTCCGGGTCGGTGAACACGTGGCCGGCGCCGCGGTAGCGGTGGATCTCCACATCCGCCCCCGCCCGGCGCATGGCCAGGTACCAGGTGCCGAGCCAGTCCTCGGTCTCGAACGGGTCCGGCTCGGCCACGTGCAACTGCACCGGCACCTCGGTCGCGGCGTCCTCGCGCAGGTCCGAGGTGCCGTGGAACATCAGCAGCCCGGCCGCCGCGGGGTCCGCGAACACGGCGTTCTGGGCGATCGAGGCGCCGAGCGAGAAGCCCGCGTAGACCAGACCCGGACCGAGCCCGGCGGCGACCCGCACGGCCCGCCGGA
This sequence comes from Embleya sp. NPDC059213, assembly GCF_042754445.1. Lineage (NCBI taxonomy): Bacteria > Bacillati > Actinomycetota > Actinomycetes > Kitasatosporales > Streptomycetaceae > Embleya > Embleya sp. NPDC059213. The sequence continues at coordinate 8,225 of NZ_JBHZAV010000002.1, read as the reverse complement.
TCAGCTCGTCCGCGCCGATCTCGTCCTTGATCTCCATGCCCACCTCGATCGACTCGGTGACGCGCCCGTCGTACAGGTCGGGCACGGTCACCTCGTGCCCGTCCGCGCGCAGCCGCTCGGCGGCGGCGTGCACGGCGGGCCGCAACCCGTAGGCGGAGTGGAACAGCACGATGCGGGCCACGTGGGGGGTCCTTCCGAGGACGGGAGCGAGAGGGGTCGAAGGATCGGACAAAGGATCAACCGTATCGCCCGCCGCCGCGGGTCAGCGCACGCTGCGCAGGTCCAGGCGGCGCAGGACCCGGTCGGCGGCGGACGGGTCCACCCCGCGCCGCCCCCGGGCCGCGATCACCTCGCGGCGCGCGGCGGCGGTCATCTCGGCCTCGATCTCGTGCAGCAGCTTGATCCGTCGTGAGCGCTCGATCACCGCGTCCGCTAGTTCCTCGGGCATGCCCTCCGGCTTCAGCTCGGCGAGCAGCGCCTTCTGCCGGGCCCGCAGTCGCTGCACCATCTCGTCCGGGAGATCGCGCTCCTCCTCCAGCTCGCGCAGCCGCACCAGCGCCGCCTTGGTCGCCGCGACCGCGATCCGGCGCTCCTCGTGGCTCTCCGCGTCGTCCGTCTCGGAGACTCCCAGCCGGCGCACCAGCCACGGCAGGGTGACCCCCTGGAGGAGCAGGGTCACCACGATCACGCAGAACGCGATCGCGATCAGCCGCTGCCGCTCGGGGAAGGCGTCGCCGTCGTCGGTGGACAGCGGCAGCGCGAGCGCCAGCGCGATGGTCACCACGCCGCGCATCCCGGCCCACCACACCACCACGGTCTCGCGCGGGTCCGGGGTCTGCGTCTCGCCGCTGGTCGGCAGGCGGTTGTGCAGCCGTCGGGCCAGCGCGGCGACCGGGAACAGCCACAGGCCGCGCACCACGATCAGCACCAGGACCACCGCGCCGGCCTCCAGGAACAGCCGCCCCCGGTCGCCGTGCAGTGCGTGGAAGATCTCCCACATCTCCAGGCCGATCACCCCGAACGCGACGCCGGTGACCACCAGGTCGATGACCTCCCAGAACGAGCGCCCGGTCAGCCGGCCGACCACGTTGTCCGCGTCCTCGGCGACCGAACCCAGATAGAACGCCGTGGTCAGCACCGCGAGCACGCCCGAGCCGTGCAGTTCGTCGGCGACCACGTAGGCCAGGAACGGCACCAGCAGGGTGAGCAGGGTCTGCAGCGTGGGTTCGTCCAGCCGGCCGAGCAACATCCGGCCGGCCAGGCCGACGGCGAAGCCGATCCCGACGCCGACCACGGCGGACAGCGCCAACACGCCCAGCGCCCGGGTCGGCGAGAACGTCCCGCCGACCACCGCCGCGACCGCGACCTGGTAGAGCACGAGCGAGGTGACGTCGTTGAAGAGCCCCTCGCCCTCCAGGATCGACACCAGCCGGCGCGGCAACCGCAGGCTCCCGGCGACCGCCGTGGCCGCCACCGGGTCCGGCGGCGCCACCAGCGCGCCCAGCGCGACCGCGCCCGCGAGCGGCAGCCCGGGCACCATCGCGTTCGCCACGGCCGCCACCGCCGCCGTGGTCACCAGCACCAGGGCGACCGCGAGCAGCAGGATCGGCCGGGCGTTCGCGGCGAACTCGCGCCAGCTCGAACGTTGCGCCGCCGCGTACAGCAGAGGCGGCAACAACAGCGGCAACAGCAGGTCGGGATCGATCCGCAGGTTCGGCACGAACGACAACCAGCCGAGCAGCACGCCGTAGAGCGTCAACAACACCGGGAAGGGCAACCGCAGCCGACCGGCCAGCGGCACGACCACGACGGTGCCGAACATCAACAGGAACAACAGCGTGAGCTGCCCCACTGCGCCCCCAGACCGATCGACCGCGATTCGATCTTGGAGCGTTCCCCGAAACGCCGCCGAATCACCGACCGGCGGGCAAAGGTGTCACTTGTCGGTGACCCGCTCCAGGGTGGCCCTCAGGTCGGCCGGATAGCCGCTCTCGTACTGCACCCAGGTGCCGTCGCCGGGGTGCTCGAAGGCCAGGCTCACCGCGTGCAGCCACTGCCGCTCCAGGCCCAGCCGCTTGGACAGCGTCGGGTCCGCGCCATAGGTCAGGTCGCCCACGCACGGGTGCCGCAGGGCCGCCATGTGCACCCGGATCTGGTGTGTGCGGCCGGTCTCCAGCTTGATCGACAGCAGACTCGCGGCGCGGAACGCCTCGATCGTGTCGTAGTGCGTGATGCTGGGCTTGCCGCCCATCACCACGGCCCACTTGTAGTCGTGGGTGGGGTGCCGGTCGATCGGCGCGTCGATGGTGCCGGTGTGCGGGTCCGGGTGGCCCTGGACCAGCGCGTGGTAGCGCTTGTCCACGGTGCGGTCCCGGAACTGCTGCTTGAGCAGCGTGTAGGCGCGCTCGGACTTGGCCACCACCATCAGCCCGGAGGTGCCCACGTCCAGCCGGTGCACGACGCCTTGGCGCTCGGCCGCGCCGGAGGTGGAGATGCGGTAGCCGGCCGCCGCGAGGCCGCCGACCACGGTGGTGCCGGTCCAGCCGGGGCTGGGGTGCGCCGCGACGCCGACCGGCTTGTCGATCACCACGATGTGGTCGTCGTCGTGCACGATCCGCATGCCGGGCACGGGTTCGGCGACCAGTTGCACGGGCCTGGGTACGCCCGGCATCTCGACCTCGATCCAGGCGCCACCGTTGACACGGTCGGACTTGCCCGCCGCCCGGCCGTCGAGCTGCACCTTCCCGGCGGCGGCCAGCTCGGCCGCCTTGGTGCGCGAGAAGCCGAACATCCGCGAGAGCGCGGCATCGACCCGCTCGCCTTCGAGGCCATCGGGAACGGGAAGAGTACGGATTTCGGGCGAGCCGGGATTGACAGTCACGAGATACGAGTATGCCCGGCATCCGGGCCGGACTCGACGGCCTGGTCTTCGGCGGCCTGCTCGGCGGCCCGCGCGGACTCGCTCCGCACCGGCTCGACGACCGCCTTGGTGGCGCCGTTCGACACGGGCGCGGGGACCCGGTCGGTCGCCGCGGTGTCCCGGGCCGGGCCCTCGCCGTCCTCCGGCGCCTCGGGCGCGGCCTCGTCCTCGCCCGCCTCGTCCTCGTCGTCGCCCTCGCGGGTGCCGTCGGGCTGCAGGCCCAGGAAGGACAGCAGCACGATCAGGCAGCCGCCGACCACGATGGCCGAGTCGGCCAGGTTGAAGATGGCGAAGTGCTTGGGCGCGATGAAGTCCACCACGTGGCCCTCGAACACGCTGGGGGCCCGGAAGATCCGGTCGGTGAGGTTGCCGAACGCGCCGCCGAGCAGCAGGCCGAGCGCGATCGCCCAGGGCAGGCTGTTCAGCTTGCGGGCGAGCCGCAGGATCACCACGACCACGGCGGCGGCGATCACCGTGAGCACGATGGTCAGTCCCTGCCCCATGCCGAACGCCGCGCCCGCGTTGCGGGTGGCCCGGAACTGGAGCCAGTCGCCGAGGATGTCGATCGGCGCGTGGTACTCCAGCTTGGCCACCACGATCAGCTTGCTGATCAGGTCGAGGGCGTAGGCGAAGGCCGCGACGCCGAGCAGGACGGCGATGTATCGACGAGTGCGCGAACCGGCGGGCGCGGTCGGCTCCTCGCCGCCCGCCCCGCTCTCGGTCGCCTCGGTGTCCGACTCCCCGACGGGGGCCTGCGACTCCGCGTCATCGCGTGGTTCCGCTCCGGTGCCGATGGCTCGCTCCAGTCCTTCGACGCGCCGCCGGCCGTCTCGACGGTTACCGGCGTTCCTCGCGCTGTTTGCAGGTCACACACAGGGTCGCACGCGGGAACGCCTGCAGGCGCGCCTTGCCGATGGCCGAACCACACGACTCGCAGGCCCCGTACGTGCCGTCGGCGAGACGACGCAGCGCCTTCTCCGACTGGAGCAGCATGCCACGCGCGTTGTTGGTCAGGGACATCTCGTGCTCGCGCTCGAAGTTCTTGGTCCCCGTGTCCGCCTGATCGTCGCCCGCGCCCTCGCCCGAGTCGCGCAACAGATCGGCGATGCCGTTCTCGGAGACGGCGATCTCGGCCCGCAGCTCGTGCGCGGTCTCGATCAGCCCCTCGCGCACCTCGCGCAGTTCCGCGGTGTCCCACGGGTCCTCGCCGGGCCGGACCACGTAGACCGCCGGCGCATGGAACCCGTCGGGCGGCGTGGCCAGCGTGGCCGTGGCGGCGGTAGTCACGTGTGCAGGTGCCTTCACGGTGCGTCCCGTTCCTCCCCGTACCGTGGCGCGCGGCGTCGTCGTCGCGGTCGCACGACGCGTCCGCCCGCCACTGGCCTTCTCTGTATCCGTCATGGTCACGGCCCCCTTGTTTCGCTTAGGGATGGGTCGCCCCGGACAACCGGACGCGCCGTCCCGTCACTGATTGCGCCGGGGCGGCGACGTAAATCGGTTGTGCCCAGACGCAACCACGCTTATCCCTCTTCTACGTGTCCCGTTCGTTACCGGTTCCCGAGCGGATCGTTATGCACCTGGGCGCGGGACAAGTCGGCGGCACGTCGACCCGTGGGGGTCGTACAATCCGCAGAGCGAGACGGTGTCGATGGGGACGAGTAGCGCCGCACGCAGCCACCAGCGATCCGGGGACGGTGCGAGCCCGGGGGTGTGCGCGACGTGAAGATCACCCCGGAGCCGCCGGAGGAAAGGCCGATGCGATCTTGCATCGGCCCGTAGAACCGGCCCTCGCACACACGAGTGGGTTGTGCCCGCCCTCGGCGGCGCGCGGCCAAGAAGGGTGGTACCGCGGGACCGGCGCACGGCGGTCTCGTCCCTTCGGTAGGCACGCATCACAGCCCGCGGAAGGAAGCCACATGTACCGCCCGGTACCGGCGCAGGTCGACCTGCCCGCCATGGAGCACGAGGTTCTCGCGTTCTGGCGGGACAACGACATCTTCGAGCGCTCCCTCGCCCAGAACGCCGACGGCCCGAGCTGGATCTTCTACGAGGGCCCCCCGACCGCCAACGGCATGCCGGGCGCGCACCACATCGAAGCCCGTGTGTTCAAGGACGTGTTCCCGCGCTACCGCACCATGCGCGGCTACAACGTGCCGCGCAAGGCCGGGTGGGACTGCCACGGCCTGCCGGTCGAGCTGGCCGTGGAGAAGCAGCTCGGCTTCGCCGGCAAGTCGGACATCGAGCGATACGGAATCGCCGAGTTCAACGCGAAGTGCCGCGAGTCGGTGATGACCCATGTGGGTGCCTTCGAGGACCTGACCACCCGGATGGGCTACTGGGTCGACCTGTCCAAGGCGTACCGGACGATGGACCCCGAGTACGTCGAGTCGGTGTGGTGGTCGCTCAAGCAGATCTTCGACAAGGGTCTGCTGACCCAGGACTACCGGGTCGCGCCGTGGTGTCCGCGCTGCGGCACCGGGTTGTCCGACCACGAACTCGCGCAGGGCTACGAGACGGTCGTGGACCCCTCGGTCTACGTGCGCTTCCCGCTCACCTCCGGGCCGCTGGCCGGGCAGGCCGCGCTGCTGGTGTGGACGACCACGCCGTGGACGCTGGTGTCCAACACCGCCGCCGCGGTGCACCCGGACGTGACCTACGTGGTGGCCACCGACGGCACGGAGCGGCTGGTGGTCGCCGAACCGCTGGTGGCCAAGGCGCTCGGCGAGGGCTGGGTGGCCACCGGCGAGCGGTTCACCGGTCGGGAGATGGAACGCTGGGCCTACCGGCGTCCGTTCGACCTGCTGCCGCTGGAGGACGCGAACTTCGTCGTGCTCGCCGAGTACGTCACCACCGAGGACGGCTCCGGTGTCGTGCACCAGGCGCCCGCGTTCGGTGAGGACGACCTCAAGACCTGCCGGGCGTACGACCTGCCGGTAATCAACCCGGTGCGTCCGGACGGCACCTTCGAGCCGGACCTGCCGCTGGTGGGCGGGCAGTTCTTCAAGAAGGCCGACGAGGCGCTGGTCGCCGACCTGCGCGAACGCGGGCTGCTGTTCCGCCATCTGGAGTACGAGCACAGCTATCCGCACTGCTGGCGCTGCCACACCGCGCTGCTCTACTACGCGCAGCCGTCCTGGTACATCCGCACCACCGCGGTCAAGGACGCGCTGCTGCGCGAGAACGAGCGCACCAACTGGCACCCGGACACGGTCAAGTGGGGCCGCTACGGCGACTGGTTGAACAACAACATCGACTGGGCGCTGTCCCGGAACCGCTACTGGGGTACGCCGCTGCCGATCTGGCGCTGCGACGAGAATCACCTCACCTGCGTCGGCTCGCTGGGCGAATTGTCCGAACTGACCGGCCGGGACCTGTCCGGGCTGGACCCGCACCGGCCGTTCATCGACGAGGTGGTCTTCGACTGCCCGGCCAAGGCCGGCGACGGCACCGGGTGCGGCGGGCGGGCGACCCGGGTGCCGGAGGTGATCGACGCCTGGTACGACTCGGGTTCGATGCCGTTCGCCCAGTTCGGCTATCCCTATCGCAACCGCGAGTTGTTCGAGCGGTCCTACCCGGCGCAGTTCATCTCCGAGGCGATCGACCAGACCCGCGGCTGGTTCTACACGCTGATGGCGGTCGGCACGCTGGTCTTCGACAAGTCGTCCTACGAGAACGTGGTGTGCCTGGGGCACATCCTGGCCGAGGACGGCCGCAAGATGTCCAAGCACCTGGGCAACACCCTGGAGCCCATCCCGCTGATGGACCGGCACGGCGCGGACGCGGTGCGCTGGTTCATGGCCGCCGGCGGCTCGCCCTGGTCGGCCCGCCGGGTCGGGCACGGCACCATCCAGGAGGTGGTCCGCAAGACCCTGCTCACCTACTGGAACACGGTCAGCTTCCAGGCCCTGTACGCGCGCACCGGCAACTGGACGCCGAGCGCGAGCGACCCGGCACCGGCCGAGCGTCCGCTGCTGGACCGGTGGTTGCTCTCCGAGCTGAACACCCTCGTGGGCGACGTGGACGCGGCCCTGGAGGCATACGACACGCAGCGCGCGGGCAAGGCGCTCACCGCGTTCGTGGACGACCTGTCGAACTGGTACGTGCGCCGGTCCCGGCGCCGGTTCTGGAACGCGGAGCCGGCCGCCCTGGCCACGCTGCACGAGGCGTTGGAGACGGTCACCCGGTTGATGGCACCGCTGGTGCCGTTCATCACCGAGCGGGTCTGGCAGGACGTGGTCCGCCCGGTCACCGCCGACGCGCCCGAGTCGGTGCACATGGCCGCGTGGCCGACGGCGGATCCGGCGCTGGTGCACCCGGAGTTGGGCCGGCAGATGACGCTGGTGCGGCGCCTGGTCGAGTTGGGCCGGGCCACCCGCGCGGACTCCGGGGTCAAGACCCGGCAGCCGCTGGGCCGCGCGCTGATCGGCGCGGCGGGCTGGGACGAGTTGTCCGGCGAACTGCGCGAGCAGATCGCCGAGGAGCTCAACGTGGTCTCCGTCGCGGCGCTGTCCGAGGCGGGCGGGGACCTGGTCGAGTACAGCGCGAAGGGCAACTTCCGGGCGCTGGGCAAGCGGTTCGCCAAGCGCACCCCGATCGTGGCCGCGGCGATCGCCGGCGCGGACGCGGCGACGCTGTCCGCGTCGTTGCGCGCGTCGGGCACCGCGGTGGTCGTGGTGGAGGGCGAGGAGGTCGAGGTGGCGGCCGAGGAGGTCATCGTCACCGAAACCCCGCGCGAGGGTTGGACGGTGGCCGGTCAGGACGGCGCCACCGTCGCGCTCGACCTGACCATCACCCCCGAACTGCGGCTCGCGGGTCTGGCCCGCGACGTGGTCCGGCTGATCCAGGAGGCGCGCAAGAACAGCGGCCTGGAGGTGTCCGACCGGATCCTGGTGTGGTGGGCCGCCGACGAGTCGGAGGAGACCACGTCGGCGCTGCTCGCGCACGGCGTCCAGGTCGCCGACGAGGTGCTGGCGACCCAATTCACCCAGGGCTCCCCGGAGGACGAGGAGTTGTTCGAGCACGGCGACCCGGCGCTGGGTCTGCGGTTCTGGCTGCGCAAGGTGTAACCGGCGGGCGGGACGGCCCCGGCCGTCCCGCCCGAATCACCCGAAGTCACCCGAAACACCCCGAAACCCGAGAAGCGCGCGGCCCCCCCCACCGGGGGGGGGGGGGGGCGCGTGGGGGCGCCCCGTGACCCCCCGCCCTGGGGGCGGGGGGGGGGCGCCCCCCACCCCCCCCGGGCGGCCCCACCGCCGGCCGACACCCCGACGCATCGATCACGGAGAGACCATGAACACGGCAGTCA
>NZ_JBHZAV010000001.1:133172-215129 GCF_042754445.1 Embleya sp. NPDC059213 | reverse complement strand
GGGGGCACCCCCCCCCCCCCGGCGCCCCGGGGGGCCGGGGGGCCCGCGCGCCCCGCCGGGGCGTGGGGGCCGCGGCGGCCGACTGCGTTGCCCCGACCCGGCGTTGCGGACCGGGTGTCCCCGGGTCGGCCGGGTCGGGCCCGGCGGATCACCCTTCCAGGGCCCGCTCCAGGGCGTCGAAGGCGGCGTTCAGTCGGGCCAGGTGGTCGCCGACGATGCCCTCGGCCGACTCGCCGGCGATCAACCGCGCGGCCGTGGTGACGTAGACGGAGCGGTAGGCCGCGACGACCAGGGCCGCGTACAGGCGTGCCCGCGGATCGTCGGGTGCCGCGCCGGTGCCGGCGGCGACTTCCGCGGCGAGCGCGTCCTCCAACTCCTCGAGACCCTCGCGCGCCCGGGCCCGCAGCGCCGGGGAGTCCAGCACGACCCGCCAGAACCGGGGGAACCGGTCGCCGATCGCGGACAACGGGTGGCGCTGCTCGACCTGGTCGAGCAACATCCGGCGCAGCGCCGCGAGTGGCGACTCGTCGCCGGCACGCTCGCGGACGGCGGTGCCGAACAGGTCCACGGCCTCGGGGATCCGGTCGAGGAAAAGATCCTCCTTGCGCGGGAAGTGGTTGAACACCGTCATCGGCGACACCCCCGCCGCCTCGGCCACTTCGGCCACCGTCACGTGGTCGAACCCGCGCGTGGCGAACAGTTGGGTCGCGACGTCGGAAATCCGCTGTCGGGTCGCCAACTTCTTCCGCAGCCGCAAACCGGGGCGCTCGGGGTCTCCGCCGCTCTCTTTACTCTGCACGATGAAACACTATAGCCACTAAAAAATTAGAGTCACTATAGTGAATGCCGTCCGGTGAGTGAACGGGTGGGCGCGGAGAGGAGCGCGAACATGGGCAGGGGCATGGACGGGGACCGGGACTGTGACGTCGTCGTGGTCGGCGGTGGACCCGTGGGGTTGTTGTTGGCCTGCGAGTTGGGGCAGGCGGGGGTTTCGGTGGTCGTGCTGGAACGGCTGACCGAGGTGGACACCACGATCAAGGCGGGCGCGATCAACGCACCCAGTGCCGTCGCGCTCGACCGGCGCGGTCTGTTGCCCGCACTGGCCCGGGCGCAGGCCGAGGCATTCGATCAAATGGCGGCGCTGCGGCGGCAGTTGTTCCCGGACGGGGACGCGCCGCCGATGAAGGTCCCGCCGAAGTTCGCCGGGCACTTCGCCGGGATGCCGCTGAGTGCCGACCGCCTGGACGCCACCGATCCGGCCTTCGCCGACGTGGGTCCCGCCGGCGAGGTGGGCCTGGTGGCGCAGGAGGCGCTGGAACGCCTGCTCGCCGAGCGGGCGGCGCAAGTGGGCGTCGAACTGCGCCGAGGTGTCGAACTGACCGGCTTCGTCGCCGAGGAGCACGGCGTCACGGTGCACGCCGGCGCCACCTCGATCCGGGCCGGCTGGCTGGTCGGCTGTGACGGCGGACGCAGCACGGTGCGCAAGCTCGCCGGCTTCGACTTCCCCGGCACGCCCGGCGAAATCACCGGCCACCAGGCGCTCGTGGAGATGACCGACACCGAGGGCCTCGGCTCCGGCTGGACCACCACCGGGACCGGGATCTACGTGAACGGCCCGATACCGGGGCGGATCCTCACCGTGGAGTTCGACGGACCGCCGACCGATCGCGAAGCACCGATCACCGCAGCGGAGTTGCAGGCGAGCATGCGTGCCGTGTCCGGTGTGCGGGTGACCGTCACCAAGGTGCACAGCGCGACCCGCTTCACCGACAACGCCCGGCAGGCGAGTACGTACCGCATGGGCCGGGTGTTGTTGGCGGGCGACGCGGCACACGTGCACTCGCCGTTCGGCGGCCAGGGTCTGAACCTGGGACTGGGCGACGCGATGAACCTGGGCTGGAAGTTGGCCGCGACGGTGGCCGGCCGAGCCCCCGACGGCCTGCTCGACACGTACACCGCCGAGCGGCACCCGATCGGCGCCTGGGTACTGGACTGGAGCCGGGCCCAGGTCGCGCTGATGCGCCCCGACCGGCACGCCCGCGCGCTGCGTGCCGTGGTCGCCGACCTGCTGGAAACCACCACCGGCACCACGTACTTCGTCAAACACATCGCCGGCGTGCTGCACCGCTACGACCTGCCCGGCGACCATCCGCTGATCGGCCGCCGCGCCCCCGACCTCGAACTGGCCGACGGCACACGCCTCGCCGAGCTCCTGCACGACGGCCGAGCGCTGCTCCTGGACCTCGCGGACACGCCCGACTTCCGCAAGCGGGCCGCCGACTACCCGCAGCGCGTCACCGTCCGCACCGCGACCTCGGCGACTCCCGCGCCGGCGGCCCTGCTGATCCGGCCCGACGGCGTGGTCGCCTGGGCCGCCGACCGGCCCACCGACCCGGTCGAGCCGCTCGACGCGGCCCTGCTGCGCTGGTTCGGCGCGCCGGCCGCGGCCTGACCGCTCCCGGGACGGGCGTTCGGGCATCCGCGCCCAAGAAGCCGGCCGGAGCTGCAACCTTTGGGCCCGCTCGCGGGCTACTAGAGGCGAAAGGTCTCGGGCGGGCGGCGGAACGGGGAGCGGATGGACAGGGCCGAGAGGCGGCGCGGACCCACGCAGGGCGCCGCGGCGGAGGAGACGGCCCCAGGCTCCCCGGGTGCCGTAGGCACGCGTGCGGCGCGGCGATGGCTCAGCCCCGCTCGGGTGGGCCGAACCAGGTGGTGAGGGCCGTGCGGAGGGAGGCGGAAGCGACGGCGGCGTCGGTGGGCGCCACCCAGGCGACGTGGCCGTCGGGGCGGATGAGGAGGGCGGCGGGCGCGGGGATGTCGCCGCCGCCGGGGACCGGCCAGTGGTCGTCCTCGCTGCGGGCCCGGACCAGGTCGACACGATCGCGCCAGCCCTCGACGGTTGCCGGCGGCTCGGCGCCGCCGCGCAGGTCGAGCAGGACGGGGCGGGCGGCGTGCAGCAGTTCGTGGACGCCGATCAGGCCGGCGGGCGTCTTGAGATCGGCGTCCGGGACCCGGCGTCCGGTCAACGGGTGGTCGCCCTCGATCGGGTACCGGATGTCCAGTCCGGTGAGCATGCCGCACAGGTATCGGTTGACGTCGTCGAAGACGATGAGCGAGCCGAACACGTCGCGCAGCGCGTCCGTCTGCGGGCCGGGGCGGGTCAGGGCCGCCTGTGCCCGGGTGTTGTGCAACACCCGCTCGGCGACGGGGTGGCGCTCGGCGTGGTAGCTGTCGAGCAGGCTGTCCGGGGCCTGCTCGTGCACCACCGAGGCGAGCTTCCAGCCGAGGTTGACCGCGTCCTGCACGCCGACGTTCAGCCCCTGCCCGCCGGCCGGGAAGTGGATGTGCGCCGCGTCGCCCGCGAGCAGCACCCGACCGTCCCGGTAGCGGGCGGCCTGCCGGGCGGCATCACCGAAGCGGGAGACCCAACGCGGGCTGTGCATGCCGTAGTCGGTGCCCGCGAGCCGGACCAGCGAGTCCCGGAGCTGCTCGAACGTCGCCGGCTCGTCGCCGTCGGCGACGTGGTCGTACTCGGAGGTGATCACCCGGTACCAGCCCGGCTCGAAGGCGATCACCGAGAACTCGCCGGTGGGACGGCGTCGCGCCCAGATGTACTCCTCGGTCAGGTCCGGGAGTTCGACGTCGCCGACCATCGCGGTCATCGTGGCCGGCGTGCCGGGGAAGTCGATGCCGGACAGCTTGCGCACCGTGCTGCGCCCGCCGTCGCAGCCCACCAGGTAGCGGGCGCGCAGCGTCTCGGCGGCACTCCTCGCCGTTCCCAGCTCGACCGTCACGCCGTCCCGGTCCTGGTGGATCCCGCTCAGCTCGGACGACCGGCGCACCCGGACGCCCAACTCCGCGGCCCATTCCTCCAACAGCCGCTCGACGGTGGACTGCAGGATCATCAGCGGGCGGGGGTGCCGCGACTCGGACTCGTCGAAGTCCAGCCAGATCCCGGAGAAGTGGCCCACCGACTGGAATTCGCCGAGCGCCAGGAAGCGGTCCAGGACTCCGCGCTGATCCAACACCTCCAGGGTGCGTGCGTGCATCCCGCCGGCGCGCGACTCGCCCGTGCGCCGGGCGAGCCGTTCGACCACCACCACGTCGACGCCCGCCAGCCGCAGTTCGCACGCGAGCATCAGGCCGGTCGGCCCGGCGCCCGCGATCACCACGTCCGTGTCCAAGCCGGTGTGCCCCACGTCGCTTCCCCTCATTCCACTGCGCTGCCAAGGTTCGCCGCTGCCGGGCCGGTCAGAGCGGGTTCACGCGGTACATCGGGAAGTACGACCCGATCCTGCCGTTCGCGTAGTCGTCGGCCAGCTCCGGCACCCGGTCGAAGTCGTAGATCACGTCGGATCCTTCGGGGGCCATCCAGCCCTCGGCCTCCTGGAAGTCCCGGATGCCGGGGGAGTCCTGGATCCGCCACACGTGCGTGTTGACGTGGATGTGCCGACTGATGCACTCGGCACCGCGCAGGTGCGACAGGCGCATGCCCGCCTTCCAGCCGCACGTGGTGACGACCCCCTCGCGGGCCAGGGCGCCCAGCGTGACGTCGTACAGGGGCTCGCCGATGTTGTCCACGAAGATCGCCACCCCATGGCCGTCGCCGAGTTCCTCGACGACACCCAGGAAGTTCTCCACCGACTCCCGGCGCCGCCGGTGCCGGTCCCGGTCCGCGCGTTGTTGCCGGGTGGGCAGCGAGAGGTCGGGGAAGCGGCGGCGGTCCACCGGTGTGATGCCGTGCTCCCGCAGGAAGGCCAGCCGTTCGTCCGAGCCCGCCGTCATCGCCACCCGGAACCCGGCCCGCTTGGCCAGCATCAGCTCGGCGAAGGCCACGCCGCCGCCCCAACCGAACACCAGGTGGTTCGCCGGATCGTCGTCGGGGACCTGCGTCCGCCAACACCCGTACGCCTTACGCCAGTTGTCCCAGGCGGTGAAGTACCGCCCGTAGGTGGCCCATTGCGGCAGCGAGTACCGGGTGTCGGTCGGAATCGGCAGCAGCAGCCGGACGTCCATCTTCGAGCGCTCGGCCAGCAGGCCGATGGTGTCGGGGGCGTCGTAGGCATAGGCGAGTTCGGCGTAGCCGAAGCGGTCCAGCCTGCCGAACGGCAGGAGCAGGCACAGCTCGCCCTCGCGGACCCGGACCTCCCGGCTGCCCGCGTTCACCTTGAGCACGCGCACCACGCCCAGGTTGCCCAGGACCACCGCGTCCTCGCCCCGGCTGCTGCACACGTCGATCGGCGAACGGGCCAGCGCGTGGTCGACGTTGGCCTCCCACGAGCCGAGGATCGGCTCCACCAGCGCCTCACCCTCCGCCAACGCGCCGAAGGCGAAGCGATCGCGTCGCAGCGCGCCGCCGGGACCACCGTCGTTCGGGCCGGCCACCGCACCGGAGTGCAGGATCCAGGCTTCTGGCGAGTAGATGACAACCTCCTGTGATCGAACTGCGTTCCCGATTTCCCGATTTCCCGAGTTCCCGAGCGCCGAGTGCCGGAAGTCCCGGGTTCTCGAGTTCACGGCTTGCGAAGTCCCGGGATTCGGGGGTGTGTTCAGGGTGCCGGGGCCGCCGGCACTCGGTAGCCCACCGAGACGCCGCCCCACGCCTCGCCGGCGCCGTAGGCCACGGCCCCGAGTCGGCCCGCCGCCGGGAGCGAACCGGAGTCCAGTTCGTCGGCGAACGCCAGCGGGATCGAGGCGGACGAGGTGTTCCCGAAGGTCTCGATCCGGTTCACGAAGGGCACGCCGAGATGGGTGGTGAAGTTGCGGACCTGGTCCAGGATGCGGCCGTTCGCCTGGTGGCCGACCAGCACGGTCGGCGCCGGGCCGTGGTCGCAGAGGTACTGCGCCGACTCCGACATGCGACGCACCGCGCGGTCGAACACCTGCGCCCCGTCCAGATGGATGCCGCCCTCGTCGGTCTCCCGCATCAGCCCCTCCTGGGTGCCGTCGCAGCCGGCGACCTGGCAAAAGCCCGCGAACTCCGCGCGGTCCTCCAACAGGACGGCCGCGGCGCCGTCGGCGAAGATGCACGCCGTCTGCCGGTCCGTGCGGTCCACCAGCCGGGACATGGCCTCCACTGAGCAGACCAGGACCGAGCGCGCGGATCCGGCGTCGCACAGCGAAAGGCCGGTGACCAGCCCGTAGACGAAGCCGCAGCAGGCCGCGTTCATGTCGAAGGCCAGCACCGAGGGCCCCAGCCCGACGAGTTGCGCCACCTTCTGCGCGATCCCCGGGACGCGCTGTCGCACCGAGGTGCTGACCACGATCAGCGCGCCGATCGAGGAGGGGTCGGGCATTTGGCCGACAATCGGGGCGCAGGACTCTGCCGCGACCTCCGCCAGGGGAGTCTCGTCCGGCCACCAGGAGCGGGACGCGATGCCGCTGCGGCGTCGGATCCAGGCGTCGGTGAGGCCGATCGACGCGAAGTGGTCGTTGTCGATCGTCCGGCCCGGTTTCGCGGTCGCGATATCGACGATGCCCGCGCTCATTCCCCGTTCGCCAGCTTCACGAAGTAGCTGCCGAATTCGTCCAGGAAGGCGTAGCCCGCGGTCTCCTTCAGGTCGCCCTTGACCTGGAGTTCGCGCTCCAACTGCTGGTGCAACTCGACCAGGTCGAGCGAGTCGAGGTCGAGGTCGGCGATCGGCCGGCCGAGATCGTCGGGACCCAACGACGGGTCGCGCTCGCGGAGTTTGGCCAGCATGGTCTCCGCGATACGGCTGTCGATGTCGCTCATGTTCCTTCTCCCGTCGAGTGACTGGATGCTTGGACCTCGGACACGCCCTGGTCCGCCGCCAACCGGTACAACACCTCGCCCGAACCGAGGATCGTGCCGACCGTCGCGGCGTGGGCGGTGACCCGTCCGCCGCGCTCCGCCACGATCTCCGTGCTGGCCTTGTCGGTCTCCACGACCGCGACGACGTCCCCCCGCTCGATCCGGTCGCCGATGCCGGCGACCCACTCGATCAGCAGGGCCTCGCCCAGGCCGTGGCCGAAGCCGGGAACATGCATGTCCACGGAGGAGTCGCTCACTTCGTCATCACCAGCACCTCGTCCTTGATCTCCTGCACACCGATCAGATAGGTCTTCTCGAAGTCCGCCGGGGGATACGCGCGGCGCTCGGGCGCCAGCCGGCGGACCGGGCCGCGGAGCACGTCGAAGCCGTGCTCGGCCACCGAGGCGGCGATCTCGGCACCGATACCGACGTCCTTCGACCCCTCGTGCACGATCAGCAGCCGCCCGGTGCGGGCGACGGATTCCAGGACCGTCTCCAGGTCGAGCGGGGCCACCCAGCGCAGGTCCACCACCTCGACGTCGACATCGGGAGCGAGCGCGTGTGCCGCCGCCAGCACCTCGTGGGTGACCGCGCCGTACGTGGCGATCGTCAGGTCGGTGCCGCGCCGCACGACCCGGGCCGCGGTCGGCGAACCGGCCGGTTCCGGGTCGCGGGCGGGTGTGTTGCGCCGCCAGTACAGGCGGATCGGTTCGTAGATCACCACGGGCGAACCGAGTGTGACCGCGTGCCGCAGGACCTGGTCCGCGTCCTCCCCGGTGGAGGGGCAGGCCACCGAGATCCCCGGCACACGGGCGAAGAGCGCCTCATTGGATTCGCTGTGGTGCTCGACGCCCCGCACGCCGCCGCCGGTGGGGATGCGCACCACCAGGCTCGGGCTGACCTGTCCGTTCCACCGGTCGCCGATCCGGGCGGCCTGGGTGACGAGCTGGTTCACCGCGGGATAGGTGAATCCGTCGAACTGGATCTCGCAGATCGGCACCAGCCCGCTCATCGCCATGCCGACGGCCTGGCCGACGATGGTGGACTCGGCCAGCAGCGAGTCCCGGACCCGGTCCGCGCCGAAGCGTTCGCGCAGACCCCGGGTCACCCGGAACACGCCGCCCAGCCGCCCGATGTCCTCGCCGAGCAGCAGCAGGCGCGGATCCTGTTCGAGCAGGTCGGCCAGGGTCGCGTTGATCGACTCCGCCAGACTGGCGGACCGCACGGTGCTCATCACGCGTACTCCTTCATCAACCGCTCGCGCAGCTCCCGCACTTGCGCGTCGACCCCGTCGAGCCATCCGCCGTCCACCAAGCCCAGTTCGCTCAATCGGGCCGCGTAGGCGCTCACCGGGTCCGCGGCCCGGGCCTGCGCGATGTCGTCGGGGCTGCGGTACACCTCGTGGGGGTCGGAGGTCGAGTGACCGTGGATGCGGGCGACTCGGATCTCCACGAGGTAGGGCGCCCGCTCGGTGCGGATGTGGGCGGCGGCCCGGGAGCAGGCCGCGAAGACGGTTTCCGGGTCCTGCCCCGGGATCCGGACGGACTCGATCCCGAAACCCCGGGCGCGCTCGGCGAGCGACGTGCGCATCTGCTCGTCGGTCGGTTTGGAGATGGCCCAGCCGTTGTTCTGGCAGACGAACAGCACGGACGCCGACTCGACGGCGGCGAGGTTCATCGCCTCCGACATGTCGCCCTCGCTGGTGGCGCCGTCGCCGATGTAGACGACGACGAAGTCCTCCAGCCCCTGGAGCCGTTGCCCGATCGAGTAGCCGACGCCGTGCAGCGTCTGCGCGGCCAGCACCAGGGTGTAGGGAAAGAATCGCAACCTGCGCGGGTCCCAGCCGCAGAAGGTGCGACCGGCCCACTGCGCGACCAACTCGTCCGGTGCCACGCCGCGGAGCAGGGCGACCGCGTGTTCGCGGTAACTGGGAAAGACGGTCGGGGCGGGACCCACCGCGAGGGCGGAGCCCACCTGCGCGGCCTCCTGTCCCTGGCAGGACAACCACAGGTCGAGCGCGCCCTGCTTCTGGAGCTGACGGGCCTCCTGGTCGACGCCCCTGGCCACCAGCATGTGGCGCAACAACGACCGTCGCGTGTCGTCCGGAACGGCTTCGTATTCGGAATCTGACTTCAAGACCATTGATCACCAGTCGCAGGTTCGTCGATGAGCCATCTGTCGCCGTGCCTTTGTGGCATGAATGCGGTCGCCGCCGCGCGGGTCGGTAATCGACCACGCGCTCTCGATCGCCTCGACGCGAGGAGATCGGCCCGACCCGAAATCGAGCAGGCCCGGACCCGGGCCGATGCTCGGTCATGGTGGCACAGAACTCGGTGGGGTACAGGTCCGGGCCGATGGCGGTCGGCGATCCCGCCACCATGGTGACCTCGGCGGCCGCGTCCTACCGTGTGGCGTCGGCACTCGGACGGCGGCCGCGGATGCCGACTGTCCCGTCGACGGGACGATGCCGAACGGCGAACTCGCGTCCGACTCCGACGATTTGCCGTCGCGGGTCGCTCCGAGGCCGGTCAGGGGTCGCCCCGGCTCCGGTGATTTGCAATCCTGAGTTGCCCGTGCCGATCGGGGTCGCCCGGACCCGGCCGAATGGCAATCCCGAGATGCCCCGAGTCGATTGGGGTTGCTCGGTTCCGGCTTTTTCATTCCCGAGTCGTATCGTGACGAATTAAGGACGGTGCCAGTGAGCACGAACCCCTTCGA
This sequence comes from Embleya sp. NPDC059213, assembly GCF_042754445.1. Lineage (NCBI taxonomy): Bacteria > Bacillati > Actinomycetota > Actinomycetes > Kitasatosporales > Streptomycetaceae > Embleya > Embleya sp. NPDC059213. The sequence goes on along the minus strand of NZ_JBHZAV010000001.1, from coordinate 205,639 downwards.
CGACGAGGACGGCCGTTTCCACGTCGTGGTCAACGACGAGGAACAGCACTCCCTGTGGCCGGTATTCGCCGAGGTGCCCGCCGGCTGGCGGGTGGTCTTCGGTGAGGCGGCCAGGGCCGAGTGCCTGGAGTACGTCGAGCAGAACTGGACCGACCTGCGCCCGAGGAGCCTGCGGGAGGCGATGGCGGCGGACTGAACGCCGGTCGGATTCTGCGGAGGAGTGGATCACGATGTTCGTACCTCGCATGTACCGAGAGCCCGACGCGCAGTGGATCGTCGAGTTGATGCGGCGGAACCCACTGGCACTGCTGATGACCAACGGCGGCGACGAGGAGGGGCCGTTCGGCACACACCTGCCGGTCGTCCCGGACCCGGAGTCGCCCGTCGAGGGGCTCGCGGACCTGACCGGGGCGACGCTGCTGTGCCACATGAACCGGGAGAACCCCCAGTGGAAGGCGTTGCGACCCGCGATGCCCGGGGTGCTCAGCTTCGCCGGCCCGCACTCCTATGTCTCGCCGACGCTCTACGGGTTCACCCCCGCGGCGCCGACCTGGAACTTCACGGCCGCACAGGTGCGTGGAGTGATCCACCCGATCGAGTCGGTCGAGGAGACGCTGTTCGTGGTGCGCTCCACCGTGCAGGTCCTGGAGTCCGGGTTCGGATCCGGCTGGGACATGTCCGACTCGATCGACTACTTCCGCAAGATACTGCCCGGGGTGGGCGCGTTCCGGTTCGAGATCACCAGGGCCGAGGCGATGTTCAAGCTCAGCCAGGAGCAGACCAGCGAGACCCGGGACCAGGTGTGCAGCCACTTCGCCCGGGAGGGGGCCGGCCGGCAGCGGGAGACCGCGGAGTACATGGGCAGGCTGACCGAAGTGAAACAACCGTGATCGACGCCCGGGTACCCGGCCGCGCGATCGCCGCCCGCCCGCGCGCCCGGGTGCTCGACGCCGCCTAGCCGCGGATCGCCCAGCGGCGCCGGAGCAGCCCGTTCCCCCGCGGTGCGCCGGCGGCTCACCCGACCGGACACCCGTCACATCGGAGTCGGCTGATGATTCTTCAGGGAAAGCGGGTTGCCCTGCCTTCGGCGCCCGTCGTCCACAGGCAGTTCGAGGCGCACGCGAAGGCCACCCCCGACGCCGTCGCGGTGCACTGCGCCGGCCGGGAGGTGACCTACGCGGAACTGGACGCCGAGGCCAACCGGTTCGCGCACCTGCTGGCCGCGCTCGGACACGGCCCGGGGGCGAAGGTCGGCGTCTGCCTCGACTACTCGATCGACCTGCTCGTCACCATCCTCGGCACGCTCAAGGCGGGCGCGGCCTACGTACCCTTCGACCCGGCCTACCCGGCGGCGCGACTGCGGCTGCTGCTCGGCCAGGTGCCCGACCTCGCCTTGATCGTGGCCTCCCCGACCACCGTCGAATCGGTCGAGTCGGCGGCCGTCGAGGTCGTCACCCTCGACCGGTTGGCCGAGCGGCTCGACGCTCTCCCGACGACCGCCCCGAACGTCCCGGTCACCGGGGACGACGTGTGCTACGCGGTGTTCACGTCCGGGTCGACCGGTACGCCGAAGCTGACCGCGGTGCGGCACGAGGGCTGGTTCAACCTGTTGAACTGGCTGATGATCGAGTACGGCCTGGATGCCGGGTCGAACAACCTGGTCGTCAGCGCGTTCGGGTTCGACCTCTCCCAACGCAGCCTGATGATGCCGTTGTTCTGCGGGGCCACCCAATACCTGATGGCCAGCCGGAACTTCGACGCGGCGTTGGCGTATCGCATGCTGACGCGGTACGAGATCCGCACGGTGCACTGCGCCTCCAGCACGCTGTACCTGCTGGTGGACTGGGAGATCGCCCGCAAGGGCGAGGCGCTCGGCCGGCTGGACTACCTGCTCTTCGGCGGCGAGCCGCTGCACGTCGAACGTGTCCTGGACTGGGCACGGCGTCCGGGCAACACCTGCACCCTGCTGCACCAGTACGGCGTCGCCGAGTGCACCGATGTCGCGTCGTCGTACGACCTGGCCGGATACCGGCCCGGCGAACACGACATCGCACCGGTCGGCGGGCCGGCCTACAACACCGACATCCACCTCCTCGACGAGGGGCTGCGCGGGGTCGGGGTGGGGGAGGACGGCGAGATCTGCATCTCGGGGGCCGGCGTCGGCGCCGGCTACCTCAACGGCTCCGGTCCCGAATCCGCGCGATTCACCACGATCGTGGTCGACGGCGAGCCGCGCAGGCTGTACCGCACGGGCGACCGGGGCCACGTGAGCGAGGCCGGGGAACTGGTGGTCGGCGGCCGGATGGACGCCCAGGTCAAGGTGCGGGGCATGCGGATCGATCCGACCGACATCGAGCGGGCACTCGGCCGGCTGGCCGGGGTCCGGCAGGCCGCCGTGGTGGTCGGCCACCCCGAATCCGGCGACGCCGAGCTGATCGCGTTCCTCGTCCCGACGGGGGAGGACCTGGCCGAGCACGACGTGCGTACCCGCCTCCTGGAGACGTTGCCGCGCAACATGGTTCCGGCCCGCTTCGTCAATATCGCGCGGATTCCGCTGAGTCCGCACGGAAAGGTGGACCGGGCGGCGCTGGCCGAAGCGGGCCGGAAGCAATATGCGTCGACCGGCGCCGACGACGACACGGCATAGTCGACGGACCTTGATGGCAACCGAGAGGACTGTGATGATTGCCGAAAGAGTGCGCACCATCTGGTGCCGGGAACTCCAGCGCGACGACATATCGATCGACGACAACTTCTTCGCCCTGGGCGGCCAGTCCGTGATTATGGCCAGGATTCAGGGTGCTTTCATCGACGAACTGGACGTCGAGGTCCCGGCGGACCAGATGTTCCTGAATCCGACGGTGGCCTCGATTTCCGCGTACATCGAATCCATGACCGCGGAAACCCGGTAGCGTCGGGCGAATTCACGGCCGTTCGGCAGCGGAAATTCCGTCCGCTGCATCGACGGCATGCGCAAGCACCGTGGGATCGCGAACACGGTGACATTTCCGGCTGCGGCCGCGTTGGGATCGAAAACTACCTGGTAAGAGAGGCGCCATGTACGACGTAATTGTCATAGGTGCCCGTTGCGCGGGTGCGCCGGCGGCCATGTTGTTCGCTCAGCAGGGATATCGCGTCCTGCTCCTGGAGAAGGCGCGGTTCCCGCTCGACACGTTGTCCTCGCACTACATCCACATGCAGGGCGTCGCGTTGCTCAACCGGTGGGGACTGCTCGACCGGATCCGCGACTCGGGCTGCACGCCGATCACCCGGCAGAGCTACGCGGGGCCCGGCGTCCGGGTCGACGGCTTCTCGCTGCCGATCGACGGTCTGCACCAGACCTACGCGCCGAGGCGGTTCGTGCTCGACCCGATTCTCGCGGACGGCGCCGCGGCGGCCGGCGTGGACTTCCGGCAGGGCTGCGCCGTCAACGATCTGGTGTTCGAGGGCGACCGGGTCGTCGGGGTGCGGTACACCACGCCCGGCGGCGCCGAGGCGACGGACCTGGCGCGTCTGGTCGTCGGCGCGGACGGCATGCGCTCGCTGGTGGCCCGCAAGGTCGGCGCGCAGAACGTCGTCGAACACCCGCGGATGACCACCACCTACTACAGCTACTGGGCCGACGTTCCCTCGCACTTCGAGCTGTACGAGCGGCCGGGGCGCTGGCTCGGGGTCATCCCCACCAACGACGACCTCACGTTGATCATGGCCTACTTCCCCCAGGACGAGTTCAACGAGGTCCGCAAGGCGGTCGAACCCGCCTACCTCGACGCCTTCCGCACCACCGAGCCCGAGTTGTACGAGCGCATGCAGGCGGGCCGGCGGGTGGAGCAGTTGTACGGCACCGGCCATCAGGAGAACTTCTTCCGCAAGGCGTACGGGCCCGGGTGGGTGCTGATCGGTGACGCGGTGAACCACAAGGACTCCATCACCGCCCGCGGCATCACCGAAGCCTTCGTCCAGGCCCAGTCGCTCACCGACCACATCGGCCAGGGGCTGCACGACGACGCCGCGCTCAAGACGGCCCTGCGGCGGTACGAGAACGGCCTGAGCGGTGAAGCCCTCAGCCACTACCAGGGCGCCCTCAACGTGGCCGAACTCAAGCCCGAGGGGCGGGTCGACATGCTGCGGAAACTGGTCGGACACCAGGAGCAGATCGACCGCTACTTCTCGACGTTGTCGGGGGCGTGCTCCATCGACGACTTCTACAACGACGAACTCCTGACCCTGCTCGGCCTGAGCTGAGCGACCACCTGCTCCCTCGTGGTGCCGCCGATTTGGAGACCCAATGATCCCGTTGTCGTTCGCGCAGCGCCGGCTGTGGTTCGTGGACCGGTTCGAAGGCCCGTCGCCGACCTACAACGGCGCGTTCGCGCTGCGGCTGACCGGTGAACTGAGCGTGGGCGCGATGGAGTCGGCGCTTCGCGACGTCGTCGACCGGCACGAGATCCTCCGTACGGTGATCGTCGAGGACGACGAGGGCGTGCCACATCAGCAGGTGCTCCCGGCCGACCACCGGCCGTTCCGACTGCCGGTGGTCGAGGTCACGCAGGCCCGGCGGGCGGCGGCGGTCGAGGAGGTGGCCACCGAGACCTTCGATCTGGCCGCCGACGTGCCGATCCGCGCCCTGCTGGTGCGGTGCGGACCGCGCGACCACACCCTGGTGCTGGTGGCGCACCACATCGCGGTGGACGGCGAGTCGTTCGGGCCGCTGTTCCGCGATCTCACCACCGCCTACGCGGCGCGCAGGCAGGGCCGGGCGCCGGCCTGGGAGCCGCTTCCGGTGCAGTACGCGGACTACACCCTGTGGCAGCGCGACGTGCTCGGTGACGAGTCCGACCCGGACAGTCTGGCGGCCCGGCAACTGGACTACTGGCGAGCGACGTTGGCCGATCTGGCCCAACCGCTGGCGATACCCACCGACCGTCCGCGCCCGAAGGCGATCAGCCCCCGCGGCGATCAGGTGGCGTTCACCATCGACCCCGAACTGCTGGCGTCCGTGGAAAAGTTGGCGGCTCAGGCGGACACCACCGTCTCAATGGTCATGCATTCCGCGCTGGCCGTCCTGCTGTACCACCTCGGCTGCGGCGACGACGTGCCCATCGGCGCGCCGATCGCCGGCCGCACCGACGAGGAACTGCGGGAGCTGGTCGGCTTCTTCGTCAACACCTGGGTACTGCGCGTCGATCTCTCCGGGAACCCGACCTTCCGCGAGCTGCTCCGGCGGGTGCGGGACCGGGCGCTGGCCGCCTACGACAACCAGGACATGCCGTTCGAGCGGTTGGTGGAACTGCTGAACCCGGACCGGTCCACCGCCTACAACCCGTTCTTCCAGGTGATGTTGTCCTGGCAACCGCCCGTGCCGGATCTGACCCTGCCCGACCTCGACGTGCGGGCCGAGCGACTGGACACCAAATCAGCCAAGTTCGACCTGTTCTTCGACATGATTCCGCTCGCCGCGGGCGGCGCGAACTGCCGGCTGGAGTACGTCACCGACCTGTTCGACCAGGACACCGTCCAGGGCATCGCGAACCGGTTCGTACGCGTGCTGAGCCGGCTCGTGGCCGACGCCGGGCGCCGGATCGGCGGCATGGACGTGCTCGACGCGGCCGAACGGGAGCGGTTGCTCGTCCGGTTCAACGACAGCGCCACCGCGGTGCCCGAACTGACCGTCCCGGATCTGTTCGAGGAGCAGGTGGCCAGGACCCCCGACGCCCCGGCGATCGTGTGCGACGACCGGACGCTGACCTACCGCGAGCTGGACGACCGGGCGAACGACGTCGCGGGCGAACTGGTCCGGCGGGGCGCCGGGCCGGAGGACCTGGTGGTACTGGCGCTGCCGCGCACCGAGGACCTGGTGGTCGGCCTGCTCGGCATCCTCAAGTCCGGTGCCGGCTACCTGCCGATGGACCCGCAGTACCTCGGCGGGCGGGCGGCGACCGTGCTGGCCGAGGCCGCGCCGCGGTTCGCGGTCACCGACACCGCGACGTGGCGGGACCTGCCGCACGAGGACATCACGACCGTCGACCTCGACCGGCGCGCCGAATGGCCCGCCCGCGCCGGGGCGTCGCACGCGGGCCGGATCCCGGCGCCGCGCCCGGACAACCTGGCGTACGTGATGTACACCTCCGGCTCCACCGGCAAGCCGAAGGGCGCGGCGATCACCCACCGCAACCTCGTCAACGGGGTACGCGAACTGGTGCGGGTGCTGGACGCGCCGCCCGGGTGGCGGATGCTGGCCGGCACCTCGGTCAACTTCGACGTCTCGGTCTTCGAGCTGCTGACCACCCTGACCACCGGCGGCACCGCCGAGGTGGTGCCCAACGCGCTGGTGCTCGGCGAGCGGGACGGCTGGGACGGCCAGGTGATCAGCGCGGTCCCCTCGGTGCTGGGCGAACTGCTCGGCCACCTGGGGAAGACGACCGGGGTGCGCTCCGTCGTGCTCGCGGGCGACGTGCTCCCGGCCCGGCTGGTGCGACAGGTGCGCGCGGCGCTGCCCGACGCGCAGATCGTGAACTCCTACGGGCAGAGCGAGAGTTTCTACGCCACCACGTTCGCCCTCGGGGCGACCGAGGAATGGACGGACGGCGAGGTCGCGCCGATCGGCACCCCGTTGGGGAACATGCGTGCCTACGTGCTCGGCCCGGGACTGGCCCCGGTGCCGCAGGGTGTGATCGGAGAGCTGTACGTGGTGGGGACCTGCCTGGGTCGCGGCTACCACGGCCGCCCCGGGATGACCGCCGAGCGGTTCGTGGCGAACCCGTTCGGCCCCGCGGGCGAACGCATGTACCGCACCGGCGACCTGGCCCGCTGGAACGCCCAGGGCAGGCTGGAGTGCCTGGGTCGCGGCGACGGCCAGGTCAAGGTGCGCGGCTTCCGGATCGAGACGGCCGAGGTCGAGGCCGCGCTCGCGCAACACCCCGGCCTCAGCGAGGTCGTGGTGGTCAGCCGCGAGGTACCCGCGGGCGGGCGACGGCTCGTCGCGTACGTGGTGCACATCGGCGAGGGAGGCGTCGGCGCCGACGGTGTCGGCGGGATCGGCGACGTGGACGTGCAGGCCGGGGCCTCGGCCGCCGAACTGCGCCGGTTCGTCGCGGCCCGGTTGCCCGACTACATGGTGCCGTCGGCCTTCGTGGTGCTGGGCCGGATGCCGCTCGGGCCGACCGGCAAGCTGGACCGCTCGGCGCTGCCCGAACCGGAGTTCGTGGGCGAGGTCTACCGGGAACCGCGCACCGAGGCCGAGGAGATCATCACCGCGGCCTACGCGGACGTACTCGGTGTGGAACGGGTCGGTGTCGACGACGACTTCTTCGCGGTGGGCGGGGACAGCCTGCGCTCGATCCAGGTGGTGGCCCGGGCCCGCGCCCGCGGCCTGGACCTGACCACCCGGGAGATCTTCGAGTGCCGTACGGCGGCCCGCCTCGCCGAGGTGGCCGGCACCGACCGGGACCGGGCGCCCGCGCTCGCCGAGGACGAGGGCGGCGGCGTCGGCCCGATGCCGTTGCAGCCGGTGGCCCGACACGTCTTCGAGCACGGCGGCGGCATCGACCGCTTCGCCATGTCGATGGTGCTCGAACTGCCCGCGGACATCGACGAGCGCGGCCTGGTCGCGACCTTGGACGCGGTGCTGGACCGGCATGATCTGCTGCGCGCGCGGCTGGTACGGGCCGACGAACTCTCGCTCGTCGCGCGGCCGCAGGGCTCCGTGCGGGCGGCGGACCTGATCCGCCGGGTCGCCTGCGACGGCCGGTGGGACGAGCCTTCCGCGCTGAAGGCGGCCAAGGCGGAACTGGACGACGCGGTCGGGCGACTCGACCCCGAAGCCGGGACGATGGCCGCCTTCGTCTGGTTCGCCCCGGAATCGGGAGCGGGCCGGCTGCTCGTGCTGCTGCACCACCTGGTGGTCGACGGCGTCTCCTGGCGCATCCTCATGTCGGACCTGGCCGAGGCGTGGCAGCAGGTCCGCTCCGGTCGCCCGCCCGAGCTGCCCGAGGTCGGCACCTCGGCCCGGCGCTGGGCCGCGGCCCTGGAGAGCCAGGCGTTCGCCCCGGAACGGGAAGCGGAGCTGGACTACTGGCGGGACGTGCTCGAAGCGTCGAACCCCCCGCTGGGCGCCCGGGCGTTCGACCCGGCGGTGGACGTGATGGCCACGCTCGACAGCGTGCGGGTGCAACTGTCCGCCGAGGTCACCGAGGCGGTGCTGACCAAGCTGCCCGCGGCGTTCAAGAGCACCGGGACCGACGTGCTGCTCGCCGCCCTCGCGCTGGCGGTGAACCGGTGGCGCGACGCGGACCGCTCGACCCTGGTGCGGTTGGAGGGGCACGGCCGGGAGGAGGACGTCGTCCCCGGCGCCGACCTGTCCCGGACCGTCGGCTGGTTCACCAGCATGTACCCGGCCCGGATCGATGTGCGCGGGGTCGACTCGGCCGACGCGCTGACCGGTGGCCCGGCCGCCGGGACGGCGATCAAGCTGGTCAAGGAGCAACTGCGGGCGATCCCGGACAAGGGCGTCGGGTACGGACTGCTGCGCCATCTGAACCCGGAGACCGGCGCACGACTCGCCGACCTCCCGGTGCCGCAGATCGGGTTCAACTACCTCGGCCGGATCTCCGACGCCGATGTGCCCGAACACCTGCGCGGCAACGGGTGGGGCCCGGCGTCCTGGTCGGCCGAACTGATCCCGGCACCCGACCCGGACCTGCCCGCGTTGTCCGCCCTGGAGGTCAACTCGGTCGCCACCGAGACCGCCGACGGCACCCGGTTGCAGGCGGTCTTCATGTTCCCCACCGGGGCGCTGTCCCGCGAGCGGGCCGGCGAACTGGCCGACCTGTGGGTGGAGATGCTGCACGGCATGGCCGCGTACGCCGCACGGCCGGCGATCGGCGGACTGACCCCCTCGGACACCCCGCTGGTGCCGGTGCGCCAGGACGAGATCGAGACCTGGGAGACCCGCTACGGCCGGCTGACCGACGTCTGGCCGGTTTCCCCGTCGCAGTCCGGGATCCTGTTCCAGGCGGCGTTCGCCGACGGCTCCTTCGACGTCTACCACATGCAGTTCGTGCTGCACCTGTCCGGACGCGTGGACCCGGCGCGGATGCGGGCCGCCGGCCAGGCACTGCTCGGCCGGTATCCGAACCTGCGCTCCGCGTTCGTCACCGGCGCCGGCGGCGATCCGGTGCAGGTCGTGGCGGAACATGTGGTGCTGCCCTGGCGGCACGTCGAGCTGACCGGGCGCGGCGAGGCCGAACAGGACGCGGCACTGGACACGTTCCTCGCCCAGGACCGGGCCGACCAACTCGATCCCACCCGGCCGCCGCTGTTGCGCCTGGGGCTGCTCACCTGCGGGCCGGAGCGGGCGAAGCTGGTGATCACCGCGCACCACACCGTGTTCGACGGCTGGTCGTCGCCGTTGGTGATCACGGACCTGGTTCGGCTGTACTCCGAGACCGAAGAGCTTCCGCCGGTCCGCAGCTACGGTGACTACCTGGCCTGGCTTTCCCGGCAGGACCGGGAGGCGTCGGCCGCCCGGTGGGCCGCCGAGCTCGCCGGACTCGAACAGCCGACCCTGGTCGCCCCGAAGGCCCCGTTCCAGGAGGCGGCGTCCGCCCTCGGGCGGGTCGAGGTGCCGCTGTCGATCGACAAGGGCCGCGAACTCGCGCGGCGTGCCGCGGCGTTGGGGGTCACCCAGAACACGCTCCTGCAAGGTGCCTGGGCGATCCTGCTCGCCAAGCTGACCGGCCGGCAGGACGTGGTGTTCGGCGCGGCCGTCAACGGTCGCCCGGCGGACCTGCTCGGCTCGGACGAGATGGTCGGCCTGTTCATCAACACCCTGCCGATCCGGGTGTCGTGCCGACCGGAGCACACCCTGGGCGGTGTGCTCACCGAGTTGCAGGCCCGGCAGACCGCGCTGCTCGACCACCACTACCACGGACTGGCCGACATCCAGCGCGGCGTGGGGCTGCCCGCCCTGTTCGACACGATCGTCGTGTTCGAGAACTACCCGGTCGACCGCGAGGGCATGGCCGACGCGAACACCTCGGCCGGGTTCACCATCGACGGCATCCGGCCGTTCGCGGGCTCGCACTACCCGCTGACCCTCAACTCCGCCGACCCCTACCTGCGGCTTTCCCTCGACTACCAGAACAACCTCTACGACCGCGCCGAGGCCGAGGCGATCGCCGCCCGGCTCGTCCGGGTGCTGGACGAACTCCTCGCCGATCCGGGGGCGCGCCTCGCGGACGTCGACGTGCTCGGCGAGCAGGAGCGGCACTGGTTGTTGCACGGCGTCAACGACACGGTCGAGCCGACCCTGGAACCGGACCTGGTGCGGGCGGTGTCCGCGCAGGCCCGGGCGACGCCGGCGGCTCCGGCCGTGATCGGCGAGGAAGAGTCGTTGACCTACCGGGAGTTGGAGGAGCGGGCGAACCGGTTGGCGCATTGGCTGATCGATCGGGGGGTGCGGCCGGAGTCGCTGGTCGCGGTGTGCCTGCCCCGAACCGCGGACCTGGTGGTCGCGCTGTCGGCGGTGCTCAAGGCCGGCGCGGGATACATCCCGATCGACCCGGCACACCCGCGTGCGCGGATCGACCACATCCTGGCGGACTCCCGTCCGGCGCTCGTGCTCGATCCCGATCTGCTCGCCGATGCGCGGTGTTCGGCGTATCCGGATTCGCCGCCGGAGCCGGTCGTGCGGCCGGAGAACACCGCGTACGTGATCTACACCTCGGGTTCGACCGGACGGCCGAAGGGAGTGGCCGTCTCGCGCGGCGCGTTGGCCAACTTCCTGGCCACCTTCCGCCGACGGGTTCCGCTGACGGCGGCGGATCGGCTGCTCGCCGTGACGACGGTCTCCTTCGACATCGCGGGGTTGGAGCTGTATCTCCCGCTCATCTCCGGGGCGGCGGTGGTGCTCGCGGGCAAGGACACCGTCGCCCAGCCGTCGGCCGTGGTGGAGACGATGCGCCGGCACGAGGTCACCGTCGTCCAGGCGACACCGGCGTTCTGGCAGATGTTGCTGATGGAGGAGCCGGACGCGGCGCGGGGTCTGCGGATCCTGGTCGGTGGCGAGGCGCTGCCCGCGCAACTGGCCGAAGCCCTGGCCGCGGCGGGCGTCGAGGTCGCCAATGTGTACGGTCCGACCGAGACGACGATCTGGTCGACGATCGCGCGGGTCGAGCCCGGAGGCGGTGTCCCGGCGATCGGGACGCCGGTCGGGAACACCTCGGTCTACGTGCTCGATTCGGCGCTGCTGCCGGTCCCGCGCGGGGTGCCGGGCGAGTTGTACATCGCCGGCGACGGCCTGGCCCGCGGGTATCGGGGTCGGCCGGAGTTGACCGCCGCGCGCTTCGTGGCCTGCCCGTTCGGCGAGCCCGGCGCGCGGATGTATCGCGCCGGCGATCTGGTGCGATGGGGCGCGGACGGTCGACTGGAGTACCTCGGACGCACCGACTTCCAGGTGAAGGTCCGCGGCTTCCGGATCGAACCCGGGGAGATCGAGCAGGTGCTGGCCGAACACCCCGGCGTGGCACAGGCGCTCGTCGTGGTGCGCGAGGACCGCGTCGGGGACCAGCGGCTGGTCGCGTACGTGCTGGCGGGCGCCGGGGCGGACCCGGGCGGGCCGGACGTCGAGGCGCTGACCGGCCTGCTCCGCGAGCGCCTGCCGGAGTACATGGTTCCTTCGGCGATCCTGTCGCTCGCCGCGTTCCCCACCACACCGAGCGGGAAGATCGACCGCGCCGCGCTGCCCGCACCCGACCACGCGAAGGCCGCGACCGGACGCGGACCGCGCAACCCCAGGGAGCAGGTGTTGTGCCGGCTGTTCGCCGAGCTGCTCGGGGTGGAGGAGGTCGGCATCGACGTCGGCTTCTTCGACCACGGCGGGCACTCGCTGCTGGCCACGCGGCTGATCGGCCGCATCCGCAGCGAACTCGACGTGGACGTCAAGGTCACGATGGTGTTCCGCAATCCGACCGTCGCCGGGTTGGCGGCGCGGATCGAGGAGTTGTCGAAGTCGAAGCGCCGCCCCCAGCTCCGCCAGATGACCGTCTAGGAGAAGCGTCGATGATCCCGTTGTCTTTCGCCCAACGCCGACTGTGGTTCCTGCACCGTCTGGAAGGCCCGTCCGCGACCTACAACTTCCCGTTCGTGCTGCGCTTGGACGGGCCGCTGGACACGGCGGCGCTGGCCGAGGCGGTGGCGGACGTCGTCACTCGGCACGAGAGCCTGCGCACGTTGGTCGTGGAGGACGCGGACGGCACGCCGGAGCAGCGGGTCCTGCCGCCGGAGGAGGCGGCCGTGCGGTTCGAGGTGGTGGACGTGGCCGCGAACGCGGTGGACTCCGCGCTGCACGAGGTGGTGTGCGAGGGGTTCGACCTGGACACCGAACTTCCCTTACGGGTGACGGTGCTTCGGATCGCTCCGCAGGAGCACGTGCTGGTCGCGGTGTTCCACCACATCGCCGCGGACGGGGCGTCGGTGGCACCGTTCCTGCGGGATCTGGTGTCGGCGTACTCGGCCCGCCGGGAGGGGCACGCGCCGGGGTGGCAGCCGCTGCCGGTGCAGTACAAGGACTACACGTTGTGGCAGCGGCAGCTCCTGGGCGACGAGGCGGACCCGGAAAGCATCGCGGCAGAGCAACTCGCTTACTGGCGTGCGGAATTGGCCGGAGTTCCGCAGCCGGTGCAGTTGCCGCTGGACCGGCCCCGGCAGACCGCGCCCGGACACCGCGGCGGCCACGTCGACTTCGAGATGGAACCGGAACTGCTCTCCGGCATCGGCAAGCTGGCCGCGGACCACGGTGCCACCGCGCCGATGGTCGCCCAGGCCGTGCTCGCGGTGCTCCTGCACCACCTCGGCGCCGGCAACGACCTGACCATCGGCAGCCCGATCGAGGGCCGCGCCGACGAGCAACTCGACGATTTGATCGGCCTGTTCGCCAACACCTGGGTGCTGCGCGTCGATCTGTCGAAGAACCCCTCGTTCGGCGACCTGCTGGAGCAGGTGCGCGATCGGGCGCTGGCCGCGTACGACAACCAGGACGTGCCGTTCGAGCGACTGGTGGAACTGCTCGGCCCGGACCGCACCACCTCGTACCAACCGCTGTTCCAGGTGATGCTCGCCTGGCAGTTCGTGTGGGCCGAGTTCGAGATACCGGGCCTGGAGGTCACCCCGGTCCCGGCGGGCACCGGCACCGCGAAGTTCGACCTGTTCCTCAACATCGTCCCGGGCGCGTCCGGGCGGGCCTACGGGCGGTTGGAGTACGCGACGGAGCTGTTCGACCACACCACCGCCGAGAGCCTGGCCGACCGCTACGTGCGGGTGCTGCGCCAGGTGGTCGCCGATCCCGACAGGCGGCTGGGCGCGGTGGACGTGCTCACCGAGGACGAGCACGATCGGCTGGACCGGTCGAACGAGACGACGGTGCCGGCGCCGGACTCGACGGTGGTGCGGCTGCTCGCCGAACAGGCGCTGCGCACACCGGACGCGACCGCCGTGGTGTTCGGGCAGACCACCTTGTCCTACCGGGAGTTGCATGCGCGGGCCGACCGGCTGGCCGAGGTGCTGCGCGGACGCGGGGTCGGGCCGGACGTCCTGGTGGCCGTGGCCCTGCCGCGATCCGCGGACCTGGTCGTCGCGCTGCTCGGCGTGCTCAAGGCCGGCGGCGCCTACCTGCCGATCGACCCCGAACACCCGGCCGCCCGCCTGGACCTCCTGCTCGGCACGGCCGCGCCCGCCCTGATCCTGACCGATCGGGACACGGCGTCGACGTTGCCGAACTGCCCGGCGCCGGTGCTGCACCTCGAAGACCGGCGCCTCGAAGACCGGAGTCCCGAAGCCCAGCGTCCCGAAGACCGGGACCGGCGCGACCTCGTCGGCGACGGGCCCGACACCGGACTCCGCCCGGACCACCTGGCCTACGTGATGTTCACCTCGGGTTCGACCGGAACCCCCAAGGGCGTCGCGATCACCCACGCCGCCGTGGTCAACGGGGTGCGGGACCTGCGTCGGGTGGCCGGGATCGAGGCGGGATCGCGGATGCTCGCCGCGACCTCGGTGAACTTCGACGTCTCCGTCTTCGAGATCTTCACCGCGCTCGGCACCGGGGCGAGTGTCGAGATCGTCCGGGACGTCCTCGAACTCGCCGAACGCGACCGGTGGTCGGGCAGCACCATCAGCGCGGTGCCGACGGTGTTCTCCGCCCTGCTCGACGACCTCGCCGGCAACCGCCCGGGCAACCTGGAACTGGATGTGCGGACCGTGATCCTCGCCGGCGAGGCACTGTCGGCGGACCTGGTCCACAAGGTGCACGGCGCGCTCCCCGAGGCCCGGATCGTCAACGCCTACGGGCAGACCGAAAGCTTCTACGCGACCACCTTCACGCTCCCGCGCCGGTGGGCCGGGACCGGTGCGATCCCGGTCGGGCAACCACTGGCCAACATGCGCACCCATGTCCTGGGGCCGGAACTGGCCCCGGTCCCGCCGGGCGTGGTCGGCGAACTGTACGTCACGGGCCTGCTCGCCCGCGGCTACCACCGGGCCGGCGGGGCGACCGCGGAACGGTTCGTCGCCTGCCCGTTCGGACCCGCCGGCGCACGCATGTACCGCACCGGCGACCTGGCCCGGTGGGACGACGACGGTCGGCTGAAATACGTCGGGCGGGCCGACAACCAGACGAAGATCAACGGCATCCGCATCGATCCGACCGAGATCGAGACCGTCCTGGCCCGGCATCCCGCGATCGGCCGGGCGGCGGTCACGGTGCGCGAGGACGGGACCGGCAACAAACGACTCGTCGGCTACGTGGCGCCGGTGGGTGTTCGTCCCGCGGACGTCGACGTCGAGACGGGCGCCGATGTCTCGATGGCGGAGCTGCGGCGCTTCGTGGCCGAGCGGTTGCCGGACTACATGGTGCCCGCCGTGTTCGTGCTGCTGGACCGGCTGCCGTTGACCGCGACCGGCAAGCTGGATCGGGCGGCGCTGCCCGAGCCGGAGTTCGCCGGCACCGGCTACCGGGCGCCGCGCAGCGACGCGGAGCGGGTGTTGGCCGAGGTCTACGCCGACGTGCTGGACGCCGAACGCGTCGGTGTCGACGACGACTTCTTCGCCCGGGGCGGCGACAGCATCCGATCCATCCAGGTCGTCGCACGGGCCCGGACGCGTGGCGTGCTGGTCAGCACCCGCGAGGTCTTCGAGCAGCGAACGGTCGCCCGGCTGGCGGAGTTGGTCGAGGGCCGGGGGGACGAGGAGCGGGTCACCCTGGCCGAGTTGCCGGGGGGCGGTGTGGGCTGGGCGCCGTTGCCGCCGACCGCGGCGCATGTGCTGGAGCTGGGTGGCGGCATCGGTCGGTTCTGCATGTCCGCGTTGTTGACGCTGCCCGAGGGCGTCGATCGTGCGGGGTTGGTCGCGACGTTGCAGGCGGTGCTGGATCGGCACGACGTGCTGCGTTCGCGGCTGGACCGGGCCGGGTCGCGGTTGTGGATGGACCCGGTCGGCGGTGTGGACGCCGGCGCGCTGCTGCGCGAGGTGGTCCACGGCGAGGCGGACGTACGGGCCGAGTTGCACGCGGCGGCGGGTCGGCTGGACCCGGACGCGGGCGTGATGGCGCAGTTCGTCTGGTTGTCGGCCGACGCGGACACCGACGCGGACACCGGCCGGTTGTTGATCGTGCTGCATCACCTGGTCGTGGACGGCGTGTCGTGGCGGATCCTGGTCCCGGACCTGGTGTCCGCCTGGCAGCGGGTCCGCGACGGCCACACCCCGGAGCCGGCCGGCACGGGTACCTCGTTGCGCCGGTGGGCACATGCCCTGGCCGACGAGGCGACCGACCCCGCGCGGGTGGCCGAACTGCCCGTGTGGCAGGGGATCCTGGCCGGTGACGAGCCCGTGCTGGGTTCGCGGGAGCCGGATCGCACCCGCGATGTCGCGGCCACCGTGGACACGGTGCGCGTGCGGGTGCCGGCCGACGTCACGCGCACCTTGTTGGACACGGTGCCCGCGCTCTTCCGCGCCGGGGTCGACGACGCGCTGTTGGCCGCCCTGGCACTGGCGTTGGCGCGCCGGCGCGGCACCCGGGGCGGGGCCGGATCCTCGACGCTGGTCCGGCTGGAGGGGCACGGCCGCGAGGAGCACCTGGTGCCGGGCGCGGACCTGTCCGGCACGGTCGGCTGGTTCACCGCGATGTATCCGGTGCGCCTGGACTGGGCCGGGATCGACGTGGCGGACGCGTTCGCCGGCGGGCCGGCGGCCGGGCGGGCGATCAAGGCCGTCAAGGAGCAGTTGCGGGCGGTGCCGGACCACGGCATGGGCTACGGCCTGCTGCGCCGGCTCAACCCGGAGACCGCCGCCGTGCTGGCGGGGGAGCGCGAGCCGCAGATCGGCTTCAACTACCTGGGCCGGGCCTCCGGCGGGGACATCCCCGAGGAACTGCGGGGCCTGGGGTGGGTCCCGGACACCACGCACGCGGACCTGATCGCCGCGCCGGACGCGGACCTGCCGGTGTTGTCCGCGCTGGAGATCAACGCGGTGACCGCGGCCGGCCCCGAAGGCGAGGAACTGACCGCGTACTTCGGCTTCCCGACCGGCGTGCTCTCCCGCGACGAGGTGCGCGAACTGGCCGATGCGTGGGTCGAGGCGTCGACCGCCCTGGCTCGGCACGCCGAAACGTGCGACGCCGGCGGGTTGACCCCGAGCGACGCGCCTCTGGTCACGGTGAGCCAGGCGGAGATCGACGCCTGGGAGGCCCGCTTCGGCAGACTGGCGAAGGTGTGGCCGGCGACTCCGGCACAGTCCGGGATCCTCTTCCAGACCATGCTGGCCGGGGCGTCGTTCGACCCGTATCACATCCAGTTGGTCTTCCAACTCTCCGGCGCGGTCGACCCGGAGCGCATGCGCCGGGCCGGGCAGGCACTGCTGGAGCGGCACGCCGGCCTGCGCGCCGCGTTCGTCGACCGGGCGGACGGCGACATCGTGCAGGTGATCCCGGAGACGGCGACCCTGCCGTGGCGCCACCTCGACCTGACCGGGGCCGACGAGGCGGAACGAGCCGAGGCGTTCGAGCGCTTCCTCGCGCAGGACCGGGCCGCGCACTTCGACGCCGACGCCCCGCCGCTGTTCCGGCTGGCCCTGGCCGTGCTCGACCCCGATCGACCGGAATTCGTGCTGACCGTCCACCACGTGTTGTTCGACGGCTGGTCCACGCCGCTGCTGATGCGGGACCTGCTGCTGCTCTACGCCGCCGACGGCGACCCGGCCGGTCTGCCCCCGACCCGCGACCACGGCGAGTTCCTCTCCTGGCTCGCCCGACAGGACCGGGACGAGGCGGCTCGGGCGTGGGCAGCCGAACTCGAAGGCGTCGAGGCGCCCACCCTGCTCGCTCCCGACGCCGGCGACGCGGACGACGGCGCTCGCGGCCTGGTCGACATCCCGCTCCCGCTCGACCAGGCCCGCGAACTCGGCCGACGGGCAGCCGAGCTGGGCATCACCGCGAACACCCTGGTGCAGGGCGCCTGGGCGCTGCTGCTGGGCGAACTGACCGGCCGCCGGGACGTGGTCTTCGGCACCACCGTCTCCGGGCGCCCGCCCGCGGTCACGGGCGTCGAGTCGATGGTGGGGATGTTCATCAACACCGTCCCGGTGCGCGTCGCGTACGCGCCCGGTGACACCGTCGCCGAGGTGCTCACCCGGTTGCAGAGCCGGCAGGCCGGTCTGGTGGAGCAGCACTACCACGGGCTCGCGGAGATCCAACAGGCCGTCGGTCTGCAACCCCTGTTCGACACGCTGTTCGTCTTCGAGTCGTATCCGATCGACCGGAAGGGGCTCAGCGCCGCCACCGACGCCGCGGACGGGATCGCCTTCACCGACTTCCGCCCGTCCGCGGGCAACCACTACCCGCTGTGCCTGTTGGCGGCGGCCGACCCGGATCTCCAGCTCACCATCCAGTACGCGCCGGCCGTCTTCGACCGGGAGACGGTGCGGACGTACGCGGCCCGCCTGGCCCGCGTGCTGCGGCAACTGGCGGCCGACCCCGGGCTCAAGGTCGCGCAGGTCGACACCCTGGAGCCGGCCGAACGCGAGCGCATGCTCGCCCGATTCGACGACCCGGCCGCCGCGCCCCGGCGCGTCACGATCACCGAACTCGTCGAGGCCCAGGTGGCCCGGACCCCGGACGCGATCGCCGTGGTCGCCGAGGGCGAGTCGCTGACCTACGCCGAGTTGCACGCCCGCGCCGAACGGCTCGCGGTCGAACTGGTCGGGCGCGGGGTGGGCCCGGAGACCGTGGTGGGCGTGGTCCTGTCGCGCACCGCGAACGCGGCCGTGGCCCTGTTGGGCGTGCTCCGGGCGGGCGGGGCCTATCTGCCCGTCGACCCGGCCTTCGCCCGCAGCCGCCTGCCGCACATCCTGCCCGGCACCCGGCCGCACCTGATCCTGGCCGACGCGAGCACCCGCGACGTCGTCCCCGCCACGGACACCCCCATCCTCGTCCTGGACGACCTCGACCTGCGGGCCACCGCGTCGACCGGTGCGGCGGCCACCGCGTCGACCACCGCCCGGCCGGCGGCCGGCCCGGACAACCTCGCCTACGTTATCTACACGTCCGGCTCCACCGGCGTGCCCAAGGGCGTGAGCGTCACCCACACCACGGTCGTCAACGCCGTGGACACCCTGGTCGCGCACGCCGGCACCACGGCGGGCGGGCGGGTGCTGCTCGCCGCCTCGATCGGCTTCGACGTCGCGACCTTCGAGTTGTTCGCCGCGCTCACCACCGGTGGCAGCGTCGAGATCGTGCGCGACGTACTGGCGCTGATCGAACGCGACAGTTGGGACGTCGACGTCATCTGCTCGGTCCCGTCCGCGTTCGCCGAACTCGTCGACCAACTCGGCGACCGCATCCGGCCCACGGCACTGAACATCTCCGGCGAAGTGCTGACCCCGGCCCTGGCGGAGCGGGTGCGCACGCTCTGGCCGACGGCCCGGGTGATCAACAGCTACGGCCCCAGCGAGACCTTCTACGCCACCGGACACCTCCTGGACCCCGACGAGCGCTACGCCGGCGGGGTGCCCATCGGCCGCCCCTTCCCCGGGGTGCGGGCCTACGTGCTCGGCCCGGGCCTGACCCTGCTGCCGCCGGACACACCCGGCGAGCTCTACCTGGCCGGGGCCGGCCGCGGCTACCACCGCCGCCCCGGGATGACCGCCGAGCGCTTCGTCGCCGACCCGTACGGGCCGCCCGGCACCCGGATGTACCGCACCGGCGACCTCGCCCGGCTCACCCCCGACGGCGAGTTGCACCACCTGGGCCGGATCGACACCCAGGTCAAGATCCGCGGCTACCGCGTCGAACCCGGCGAGGTCGAAGCCGCACTGACGGCCCATCCGCGGATCGCCCAGGCCGCCGTGGTGACGCAGCGGACCGACGACACCACTCCCTACCTGGCCGCCTACCTCGTCCCCGCCCCGGGCGCGAGCGCCCCGGACCCGGACGAACTGCGCGAGCACCTGGCCGAGCGACTGCCCGACTACATGGTCCCCGCCGCCTACGTACCGCTCGACCGGCTGCCGCTGTCGCCCAACGGCAAGCTCGACCTCAAGGCGCTGCCCGCCCCCGACCTCACCCCCACCAGGCCCTTCCGGGCGCCGCGTACCGCCCGCGAACAGGCGCTGGCCGCGTTGTTCGCCGAGGTGCTCGGCCTGGAGCGGGTCGGCATCGACGACGGCTTCTTCGAACTCGGCGGGCACTCCCTGCTCGCCACCCGGCTGATCACCCGCGCCCGCGCCGAGGTGGGCGTGGAGATACCCATCCGCCGGCTCTTCGACCTGCCCACGGTGTCCGCGCTCGCGGAGTGGACGGAGAAATCGGCTGTTCCCCTTCGCCCCGCTCTCCGCAAGATGATCGTAGAGGAGTAGAACCAGTGATTCCGCTTTCGTTCGCACAGCGCCGCATGTGGCTGACGCACCAACTGGAGGGTGGGGCGGAGACCTACAACATCTCCCCGGCGTTCCGGCTGACCGGGCCGCTGGACCGGGACGCCCTGGTCGCGGCGATCCGTGATGTCGTCGAGCGGCACGAGATCCTGCGCACCACGTACGTCACGGACGACGACGGCGAGCCGCACCCGCGGATCCTGCCGGCGGCGCAGGCGCAGGTGCAGGTTCCGGTCGTCGACGTGGCGCCCGACGCGCTGTCCGGCGCGGTCGACGACTTCATCGCGCACCGGTTCGACCTCTCCGCCGAACTCCCGTTGCGCGCCGCCTTGTTCCGCTGCTCCGCCGAGGAACACGTGCTGGTCCTGCTGGTTCACCACATCGCCTCGGACGGCGCCTCGGGCGCGCCGATGGCCCGGGATCTCACCACTGCCTACACCGCCCGCCGGCAGGGCCTGGCGCCGGCGTGGGAGCCGCTGCCCGTGCAGTACAAGGACTACGCGGTATGGCAGCGCGAGTTGCTCGGCGACGTGGCCGACCCGGGCAGTCTGGCCGCGGCACAGGCCGAGTACTGGCGCGCGGAGTTGGCCGAGGTGCCGCAGCCGCTGAACCTGCCGCTGGACCGGCCGCGCCCCGCGGAACGAAACCTGCAGGGCGACGCGGTCGACCTCGTGGTGGAACCGGAGGTGGCGACCGGCCTGCAGAAGCTGGCCGACGAGCGCGGGATGACCATGTCGATGGTCCTGCAGGCCGCGCTGGGCGTGCTGCTCGGCAAGCTCGGCGGCGGCGAGGACGTCACGATCGGCGGTCCGATCGCCGGGCGGACCGACGAGGCGCTGGCCGACCTGGTCGGCTTCTTCGTCAACACCCAGGTGTTGCGGGTGGACCTGTCCGGCAACCCGTCGTTCGTCGATCTGCTCGGCCGGGTGCGGGAGAAGGCGCTGACCGCCTACGAGCACCAGGACGTGCCGTTCGAGACGCTGGTCGAATTGATCAACCCCGACCGCTCCACGGCCTACCAGCCGCTGTTCCAGGTGATGCTCGCCTGGCAGAACTTCGAGAAGCAGGAATTTGAACTCCCGGGCCTCAAGGTCGAGTTCGAGCAGTACCTCACCCAGACCTCGCTGGCCGACCTGCTGATGTTCTTCAGCATGGACGAAACGGGCGCGCTGCGCGGCGACCTCCAGTACGCGACCCAGATCTTCGACCGGAGCACGGCCGAGGCCATCGCCGCCCGATTCGCCCGCGTGCTGGAACAGTTGGTCGCGGACCCGCAGGCCCCCATCGGCGCCGTCGAGGTGTTGTCGGCGGACGAGCGGGACTGGCTGGTGCGCGGGGTCAACGACACCGCGCACACGGTGAGCGAGGACACCCTGCCGGGCGCGTTCGAGGCGCAGGTGGCGCGCGCCCCCGAGCGCGTCGCGGTGATCGGCGAAGACGAGACGCTGACCTACGCCGAGTTCAACCGACGGGCCAATCGACTGGCCCACTGGCTGATCGAACAGGGCGCGGGCCCCGAGCAGTTGGTCGCCGTACGGATCCCACGCTCGGTGGATCTGATGGTGGCCATCTACGCCGCCCTCAAGGCGGGCGCCGGCTACCTGCCGATCGACACCGAGCTGCCCGAGGACCGGGTGCGGCTGATGCTCGACGGCGCCGAGCCGCTGCTGGTGCTGGACGAGGCGCTCGCGGACGTGTCCGCCTACCCGGAGACGAACCCGGAGCGCGCCCTGTCGCCGGACAACGCCGCGTACGTCATCTACACCTCCGGATCCACCGGCGGCCCCAAGGGCGTGCAGGTGACCCACCGGTCGATCATGAACCGGCTCGAATGGGGCCTGGCGCACTTCGACGTCACCGCGGAGGACCGGGGGCTGCTCAGCTCATCGGCGAGCTTCGACGCGTCCATGCCGGAGCTGTTCGCGCCGCTGCAGATCGGCGCGGCCGTGGTGATCACCCGTCCGGACGGACCCCGGGATCCGGCCTACCTGGCCGACTTGATCCGGCGCGAGCGGGTGACCAGCGCGTTCTTCGTCCCCTCCCTGGCGGGGGCGTTCGTCGCCGAACCCGCGGCCAAGGAGTGCACGAGCCTGCGCTGGCTGGAGATCGCGGCCGAGGTGTTCCCGGCCCCGCTCGCCAACACGATCGCCGACCTGCTGCCCGACTGCGCCGTGCACAACCTCTACGGCCCCACCGAGGCCACGGTGGAGGTCACCTCGTGGCAACACGTGCCGGGCGCGGACCGGGTGCCGATCGGCGCACCGATCTGGAACACCCGGGTATACGTGCTGGACACGGCGCTGCGCCCGGTCGCCCCCGGGGTGGCCGGCGAGTTGTACGTGACCGGCGCCGGCCTGTCCCGGGGCTACCTCGGACAGACCGCGCTGACCGCCGAGCGGTTCGTGGCCTGCCCGTTCGGCGAGCCCGGCGCGCGGATGTACCGCACCGGGGACCTGGTGCGGTGGAACAAGGACGGTCGGGTCGAATACATCGGGCGGTCCGACTTCCAGGTGAAGATCCGCGGCTTCCGGATCGAACTGCCCGAGATCGAGCAGGCGTTGACCGGGCACCCCGCGCTGGCCCAGGCGGCGGTCGTGGTGCGCGAGGACCAGAAGGGCGACAAGCGCCTGGTGGCGTACGTGGTGCCCGACCCCAAGGCCGCGGTGGACGACGCCGACGCGCAGGTGGACGAATGGCGCCAGGTCTGCGACGCGGGATACGCCGGTTCGGCCGGCGAGGAATGGGGCGAGGACTTCCGCCTGTGGAACTCCGGCTACACCGGCGAACCGCTGCCGCTGGATCAGATGCGGGAGTGGCGGGACGCGGCGGTGGACCGGGTGTTGCGGTTCGCGCCGCGGCGGGTGCTGGAGATCGGCGCGGGTTCGGGCCTGCTCCTCGCGAAGATCGTCGGCGAGGTCGAGGAATACTGGGCCACCGACATCTCGCCGACGGTGGTGGACCGGGTCCGCGCACAGGCGGAGCAGGCCGGGCACGGGGAACGACTGCGGCTGAGCGTGCAACCGGCCGACGACGTCCGCGGACTGCCCCGAGGCACATTCGACACCGTGCTGCTCAACTCGGTGGTGCAGTACTTCCCGAGCGTCGACTACCTGGACCGGGTGCTGCGCCAGGCGCTGGAACTGCTCGCGCCGGGCGGCCGGGTGATCGTGGGCGACGTCCGCAACGCCGCGACCCTGCGCCTGCTGCTGACCGCGGTGCGGCGTACGGCGCAGCCGAACGCCTCGCGTGAGGACGTGCGCGAGGCGGTCGAGCAGGCGCTGCTCGCCGAACGCGAACTGGTGGTCGCCCCCGAGTGGTTCGCCGACTGGGCGGCGGAGAACGGGGTCGGCGTCGACATCCGGTTGAAGCCGGGCCGGGCGCACAACGAACTCACCCGGCACCGCTACGAGATCGTCCTGCACAAGGAACCGGCGGACGTGCTCGACCTGTCCGGCGTCCCGGCGCTGCCGTGGGGTCGGGAGGTGTCCGACCTGGCCGGGCTGGGCGCGTGTGTGGACCGGGCGGGCGGCGCTCCGGTGCGGGTGTCCGGGATACCCAACGCGCGGCTGATGGCGGAGGCCACCGCCGCGTCGGCCACCGGGGTGCTGGGCACGGCCACCGCCTCGCGCCGGCCGGTCGACCCGGAGGACCTCGCCGCCTGGGCCCGCCGGCGGGGCGGGGAGGCGGTGCTCACCTGGTCCGGCGACGCGGTGCACAACTTCGACGCGATCCTGCTGTCCGAACCGCAAGGCGAACAGCGCTCCCTCGCGGCCGGGTTCGTGCCCGGCGCGGCTTCGGGGCGGAACAAGGCGAACGCTCCCGCCCTGGGCAAGTCGATCGCCCCCCTGCTGGCCGGGCTGCCCGAGTATCTGCGTGGCCGGTTGCCGGACTACATGGTCCCGGCCGTGCTGGTGCCGCTTGCCGAGCTTCCGTTGACCGCGGGCGGCAAGCTCGACCGGCGCGCGCTGCCGTCCGAGCACACCACCACGGTGAGCAGCGGCGGGCCGCGCAACTCCCATGAGGAAAAGCTGTGTTCCTTCTTCACCGAGTTGCTCGGCCTGGAGGCGGTCGGCATCGACGACGACTTCTTCCGACTGGGCGGGCACTCGCTCCTGGCCACCCGGCTCTGCGCTCGGATCCGCAAGCAGTTCGGCGTCGATCTGCCGCTCAGGACGATCATCCAGTACCCCACGGTGGCCGAGCTGGGCGCGCTGGTGCTCGTCGGCGGCATCCCCGAGGACTACGTCGACGACTCGTTCGACGTGGTGCTGCCGCTGAACCGGGACCCCGGTACCGGCAAGCCGCCGGTGTGGTTCTTCCACGGCGGGGGCGGCGTCGGCTGGGCGTTCTTCACCTTCGCGCCCTACCTGGACCGGCCGGCCTACTCCCTCCAGTCCCGCGGCTCCAACGGCACGGACGAACTGGCGGGTTCGATCGAGGAGATGGTCGAGGACTACCTCGCCCAGATCCTGCGGATCCAACCCGAGGGGCCCTATCACCTGGTCGGCTGGTCCTTCGGCGGCCCGATCGCGCACGCCGTCGCGGCGTCGCTGGACAAGCTGGGTCGCGAGGTCGCCTTCGTCGCCGTGCTGGACTCCCAACCGGCGAACTCCGCCCCGGGGAACGGCTTCCGGCAGGTGCGCGACAAGGGGAAGGTGATGTACCGGGCCGATGTCGAGGAAGTCTTCGGCCAGTTCATGAACACCGAGAACCTGGACAACTTCCTGGAGAACATGTCGCGGGTGGGCGCCAACAACCTGAAGACGATGGGTGTCTTCGAATCCCCGGTCTACCGCGGTGACGTGCTGTACTTCAACGCGAAGTTGGACAAGGAGGAGGGCTTCTCGTACGGGCCCGACTGGCGGCCGCACGTCCTGGGCGCGATCGAATCGCACGACGTGGACGCCACGCACCACGACCTGCACATGCCCAAGCCCGCGGGTCAGATCATGAAGGTCATCGTCGCCAAGCTGGCGGAGCTGGACGTGGTGGGCAGGGCCGGGTACTCGAATGCGTGATTGGGGTTGGTCGGGGTGACACAGGCGGACAAGTCCGGACGCGACCGCGACCGGAGCGCGCTGCTGTGCGTGCCGTTCGCGGGAGCGGGACCGTCGTTCTTCCATCCGTGGCGCGAGTTGTCCGGCGACCGGTGGCGGGTGCTCTCGGTCGAGTTGCCCGGTCGGGAGCGGCGGATTCTGGAGACGCCGTACCGCAATGTCGTCGAAGCGGCCCGCAAATCGGTCGACGACGTCATCGCGGACCTCGGCGAAGGGGCCCGGCCCGTGGTGCTGTTCGGGCACAGTCTCGGCGCGGTGCTCGCCTACGAGTTGGTGCATCTGCTCGACGCCCGCGGAGTGCGGGTCGAGCGGCTCGTCGTCAGTGGTTCGCCGGGGCCGTGGACGCAGCGGGAGCGGCGGGCGACCGGCCTTCCGGACGAGGAGTTCCTGGCCCGGGTCGAGGAGTTCGCGGGGTTTCGGCACGAGGCTCTGGATCACCCGGAGATGCGGGAACTGATCCTCCCCGTGCTCCAGGCCGACTGCGAGATGCACGAGAACTACCTGCCCAGCACGGACGAGCCGGTGTCGGTGCCGATCTGCTCGATTCGAGGCGGCTCCGACGGCCTGGTGAGCGCGGACCAGGCGCAGGAGTGGCGGAAGGCGACCACCGGCGAGTTCGAGTACGCGGAGTTCCCGGGCGATCACATGTACCTGGTCGACCGGGGCCGGGAGGTGCTGGATCTGATCGAGGCGCAATCCCGCCGCGATCGTTAGCGGTGTCCCGGGCGCGTTCGCTCCGGCAGGTCGTCCCCGTTCATCGGGGAGGGTGTGCCGGAGCGCCGTGTCAGGGGCGTGACAGACCGGTGTCAGGCTCGGCGGCCACGGTGGGGGCATGAAAAGTTCGGCGATTGAAGTCTCAGGGCTGCGCAAGGCATTCGGCGACAAGGTCGTGCTCGACGGCATCGACTTCGAGGTCGCCGCAGGATCGGTGTTCTCCATGCTCGGGCCGAACGGGGCGGGCAAGACGACGACGGTGAACGTCCTGGCGACCCTGCTCAAGGGCGACTCCGGGACGGTGCGCGTCGCAGGCCACGACGTGGCGACCGAGACCAAGGCGGTGCGGGCGGCCATCGGGGTGACCGGACAGTTCGCCGCGGTGGACGAGTTGTTGTCCGGCCGGGAGAACCTGGAGCTGATGGCGGACCTGAAGCGGGTGCGGTCGAAGGAGCAACTGGTCTCGGGGCTGCTGGAGCGGTTCGACCTGACCGAGTCGGCGGACAAGCGGTCCGCGACCTACTCCGGCGGTATGCGCCGCAAGCTGGACCTGGCGATGACGCTGGTCGGCACGCCGCGGATCATCTTCCTGGACGAGCCGACGACCGGACTGGACCCGCGCAGCAGGCGCACGATGTGGGGGATCGTCCGCGAGTTGGTGGCCGAGGGCACCACGATCTTCCTCACCACCCAGTACCTGGAGGAAGCCGACCAGCTCGCCGACCGGCTCGTGGTCCTCGACCAGGGCAAATTGGTCGCCGAGGGCACTCCCGACGAACTCAAGCGCCAGGCTCCCGGCACCCACGTCCGGCTCCGGTTCACCGACATCGCCGACCTCGAGGTGGCGGATCGCATCCTGCCCGGGGGCGCGCGCGACGACGAGGAACTGACCCTGCGGGTGCCCAGCGACGGCCAGTCGAGGTCGCTGCGGGCCCTGCTGGACCGGCTCGACGAATACATGATCAACGCCGAGGAGTTCGCGGTGCACACGCCGGACCTCGACGACGTTTTCCTCGCCCTGACCGGGCGCACGAGCGCGGAGGCGATCGCCAAGTGAGCAGCGTTTCGACGGCGTTGGCCGACTCGGGGATCATGTTGCGCCGCAACCTCAAGCACACGGTGCGCAACCCGCTCGTGTTGTTCAACGCGATCCTGTTCCCGATCGTGCTCCTGCTCATGTTCGTCAAGGTGCTCGGTGGCGGCTTCAGCGTCGGCGAGAACTACATCGACTACGCGACGCCGGGCATGCTCGTGATGGCCGTCAGCTACGGCTTGGGGTCCACCGCGACGGCGGTCAACGACGACATGACCAAGGGCATCATCAACCGGTTCAAGGCCATGGACATCTCCCGCGGCGCGGTACTGACCGGGCAGGTCGTGGTCACCACGGTGCGCTGCCTGGTGGCCTGCGCGGCGATCGTCGCGGTGGCCTTCACCATGGGCTTCGACCCGCAGGCGAGCGCTCTCGACTGGCTCGGCGTAGTCGGTCTGCTGCTGCTGCTCACCTTCGGGGCGAGCTGGCTCACCGTCGCCATGGGATTGGCCGCGAAGACCGCGGAGTCGGCGGGTCTGGCCACCGTGCCGCTGATCATGCTGCCCTTCCTCAGCAGCGCGATCGTGCCCTCGGACACGATGGGAGCGGGCGTGCGGCAGTTCGTGGAGTACCAGCCCTTCACCCCGATCATCGAGACGCTGCGCGGGCTGCTGGCGGGCGACCCGTCGACCGGCGACGCGCTCGCGGCGGTCGCCTGGTGTCTGGGGTTGGCCCTGCTGGGCTACGTGTGGGCGGTGGCCACGTTCAAGAAGCGAGCGTGACCTCGACGAGCCGCGACCAGTCGGTCCGCGTGCCCTCCCGAGCCGCCTCGGCGAACCCCGTGTCGCCGAGGCACCGCCGCACGCTCTGCTCGATCCGGGCCACGTCCGGGTGCGAGCGGTCCGGCAGCCCGCGCACGGCCGCGCTCGCCGCGAGCAGCCGCGCGGCCTGCGCGTGATCCCCGCGGCGCAACGCCAGGTCCGCGACGCCGACAAGCACCTGGGCGATCAGCGGCGCGTGGCCCGCCTGGGCCGCCGCCCGGCAGGCCGCCGCGCGGTGCTCCCGGGCCTGGTCGAGGTCTTCGGCGAGGTAGCCGAGCAGATCCTGGGTCAGCCCGCGGACGTTCACCTGCTCCGCGTCCTCGCCCAAAATGGCCGTCGCCACGCCGAGTTGCCGACGGGCCTCCTCGGCATCGCCCTCCCAGCGGGCGAGTTCGGCCTTCGCCAGGGCCAGTTCGGCCAGCGCGTCCGGCCAGGCCACCCGTTGCGCGCAGCGCTGCGCCTCGGCGATGGCGACGGCGCAGGCGTCCTTGTCGCCGGCCAGCCAATACAGTTGCGCCTGCCGCGACCGCATCCGGATGACGTCCTCGATGGCGCCGACCTCGGTGACGACCGCGATCGCCTGTTCGTAGTGCTCGCACGCGGCGGCGAACTCCCCGCGCACCGCTATTCGGTCGGCCAACTCGCTGTGGGCGAACGAGATGCCGAACCGCTCGCCGAGCGCCCGGAATTCGGCGAGCGCCATCTCCAGGTACGCGTCCGCGTCCCGCCCGTCGTGGCCGAGCATGATCCGCATCTTGCCCAGGTGCAGCCGGGCCAGCGCGCGCACCCACGGATCCTCGTCGTCCAGCAGCGGTTCGAAGGCGGGCAGGAACGCGTCGGGCGACTGCAACAGGCGTTCCAGCGCGGCGACGAGCCCCAGCAGCGGGAAACCGCGCCGGCTGCGGCGGCCGAGCCGGTGCGCCCCGCGGATCCACTCCGCGGCCTGGTGTTCGTCGCCCCGCCCGGCACTGACGAACAACACGACCAGCGCGTAGACCGTGGCCCGGACCTCGTCGGTCACCTCGCCGGGCATCCTGGTGGCGGCGGTGATCAGCTCGATGCCCTCGGTCCGGTGCCCGCCGAGCCACCAGTACCAACCCGCGCCCGCCGCGAGCCGCATCGCCGCCTGGGCCTCGTCGGCCGCCAACGCGCCGCGCATCGCCGCACCGATGTTCTCGTGCTCGGCCTCCAGCGTGGCGAGCCACCGCAACTGCTCGGCGCGGCGCAGATGCGGCTCGGCGGTCTCGGCGAGTTCGGTGAAGTAGGCGAGATGCGCGTGGCGCGCCAGGTCCGCCTCGCCCGCCTCCGCGAGCCGGTGCCCGGCGTACTCCTTGATGGTGCCGAGCATGCGGTAGCGCGGGGCGCCGGAACCCTCGGCGACCAGCAGCGACTTCTCGGTCAGCGCGGTGAGCAGTTCGAGCACCTGCTCCCGCTCGACCGTGCCGCCCGCGCAGACCCGTTCGGCCGCCTCCAGGCTCGCCCCGCCGGAGAACACCGAGAGCATCCGCAACACCACCCGCTCGGCGTGGGTGAGCAGTTCCCAGCTCCAGTCGACCGCCGCGCGCAACGTCTTGTGCCGCGGCAGCGCGGTCCGACTGCCACCGGTCAGCAGGCGGAACCGGTCGTCGAGGCGGTTGGCGAGTTGGTCGATGGACATGGTGCGCAATCGGGCGGCGGCCAGTTCGATCGCCAGCGGCATGCCGTCCAGGGCCCGGCACACCCGCGCCATGGTGGCCAGCGTGTGGGCGTCCACCCACAGATCCCGGCGCACCGCCCCGGCCCGGTCGCGCAGCAGCCGCACGGCCGGTGAGGACTCGATCTCGCCGAGCCGCGCGTCCCCCTCCGGCAGCGCCAGCGGCTCGACCGGCCACAGCGCCTCGCCGGTGATGCCCAGCGGCTCCCGGCTCGTCGCCAGGATCCGCAGCCGCCGGCATTCACCCAGCACCCGGTGCGCGAACACCGCCGCGGACTCGATCACATGCTCGCAGTTGTCCAGGATCAGCAGCGTCTCCCGCTCGCGGATCGCGGCGATGAACCGGTCCACCGGCTCCGCGTTCGGGGCGCCGCCGAGCAGCGCGTCGCGCAGGCCGAGCCCGACCAGGGTCGACTGCGCCACGTCGCCGTCCGCACCGATGCCGGCGAGTTCCACCAGCCAGACCCCGTCCGGCAGGTCGCCCAGCAGCGTGCGCGCGGTCTCCGTGGCCAGCCTGGTCTTTCCGGCGCCGCCCGGCCCGATCACCGTGGTCAGGCGGTGCTCGGCGACGAGCTCGCGGACCGCGGCGACATCGGCGCCCCGACCGACGAAGGTGGTCAGTTCGGCGCGCAGGTTGGTCCTGCGGCTCTCCCGGCTCGGCCCCAACTCGCCCCGCAGCAGCGCGACGTGCAGCGCGGCCAGCTCGGCCGAGGGATCCACGCCCAGCGCGTCGGCCAGGGCCTCCCGGGCCCGCTCGTAGGCCAGCAGCGCCTCGCTGTCGCGACCGGCCGCCACGAGCGCGCGGATCAGGGCGGCGACGAGCCGTTCGCGCAGCGGGTGCGCGGTCACCAGATCGGCCAACTCGGTGACCAGTTCGGCACCGTGCCCCAGGGCGACCTCCGCGTCGACCCGCTCCTCGGTCGCGGTCAACCGCAACCCTTCGAGCCGGGCGACCGCGGCGTCGAACGCGGCGCTGTCCTGGAGACCGACGTCCTGCATCGGCGCACCGCGCCACAACGCCAGGGCCTCGCGCAGCAGCCGCACCCGTCCGGCGGCGTCCTCGGCGCGGGACTGGGCCGCGGCGACCAGGCGTTCGAACCGCACGGCGTCGACGCCGTCGGGCCCCACCGTCAGCCGGTAGCCGTCCGGCTGCCCCTCGATCGCGCCGTCCGGCAGCACCTTGCGCAATCGGGAGACCAGGCGTTGCAGGGCGTTCGTCGCGTCGGCGGGCGGATGTTCCCCCCAGATCCAGTCGACGAGCGACGCCTTGGGGATCGCCCGACCGGGCCTGAGCGCGAGTGCGATCAGCAGTCCGCGCAGCCGCGCGCCCGGCACGTCGGCCAGGTCGCCGGCGTCCGTGCGCACCTCGAATGGACCCAGCATCCCGATCTGCACCCATTGATTTTGTCATGGGTGTTCGGCGGGCAGTGACCGCGTCGACCGGCTGATTCTGTCGCGCGCGTGCGACGGCGGCCACCCGGGTCGACCGGCGCCGGTACCGGTATCCGCATGTTGCCCCGCCGGTGGTGCGGACAACTGGACGCGGGGCGAAATCACCGCCGCGCCGCGCACTCGTGCAGGCATCCACCCGGTATTCCGGTGCGTGCGGGTGGACCCGTCCCGCCGACGGGACAGCCCGCGCACCGGGCCGCCCACAGCCGACTCCGGGCCCGACCGTCCCACCAGCCGTGGAGCCCGAAATCCCATGACTTCGGGCGCAGTTGCCACCCGCGGACCGGCTTGCCGGCGGGCCTTGCACCGGCCCTTGGAACGTTGACACCCTCCGGCCCGGCGGACAGAGTATTGGAGCTGGGGAACCGCGAAAAGGCCCGGGTCGTGTTGCTGCGATCGGCCGGCGTGACCCCCGGCCCGGCGGATCGCTGTTGGGCGTGAGCGTCGATCCGTACACGCAGACGAGCCACTGGAACCGTGTCCACCGCGAGTGGAACCGTGTCGCGGGCCGTCTGCCCGGCCAACAGCGGCTGCGCATCAGGGGCGATGCCGCGTCGACACCCCGGTTTCGACCACCTCTTCGTGTCCGGGGCCGAACTTCAGGAGCCGGCAGACGGTACCCCGTGGCGGCTTCACGAACTCGTTCCGCACGGCAAGCAGTACCTGACAAGTAGGAGCTGACCCATGAACACACTTGGCGATGGCGTATTGGAGAAGGCCGCGGCGGAGTACGCGGAGCAGGGCTTCTCCATCATCCGCAACGTCGTGCCACCGGAGGTCGTGGACGAGGCGCGCGCCCACGTCGAATGGCTCACCGGCAAGTACCCGGACCTGCGTCCCGAGCACTTCCATCACCCGCTGATCCGCAACGACGCCTTCTGGGCACGTCTGGTCTCGGACACCCGTCTGGTGGACATCGCGGAGTTCTTCCTCGGCCCGGACGTGGCGTGCTTCACCGCCCACTACATCTGCAAGCCCCCGCACACCGGACAACCGGTGTTGTGGCACCAGGACGGCGCCTACTGGACGCTCAGTCCGATGGAGGCGCTGACGGTGTGGCTGGCCGTCGACGAGAGCAACACCGAGAACGGCTGCCTGCGCATGATCCCCGGCAGCCACGAACTGCCGCTGCACAAACCGTCGGTCCGTACGGACAAGGACAACATGCTGTTCTCCGTGTCCGACGAGACCCTGGTGCGGGAGTGGGTGGACAAGCGCGGCATCGTGGACATCGAACTCCGGCCGGGCGACGTGTCGATCCACCATCCGCACCTGCTGCACTGCTCGGAACCCAACACCTCCGCCAAGCGCCGGTGCGGTCTCGACATCGGTTACATCTCGACGACCACGCGGATCCACAGCGAGGGGCTGTACCTGGACCCCCT
Source organism: Embleya sp. NPDC059213 (assembly GCF_042754445.1). NCBI lineage: Bacteria > Bacillati > Actinomycetota > Actinomycetes > Kitasatosporales > Streptomycetaceae > Embleya > Embleya sp. NPDC059213. The sequence continues at coordinate 173,564 of NZ_JBHZAV010000001.1, read as the reverse complement.
GCTCGTCCGCGGGGCCGACAGCAACGGTGTCAACACCTACCGCCCGTTCCCCGCCTACCAGGAGGGCGAGACGATTCCCTTCGCCGGGCAGGACGAGTGGAGCGCCAAGGTGGCCCCGCTCAACGAGGCGCTGACGTCGCGTTCGCGCGAGGGTTCCGAGGACAGTCCGATCGAGGCGACCCGACGCATGATCGACCGGCTGCGCGAAGGCACCGTGAAGCGCTGATCGCAGCCGCACCGACCGATGGCACACCGCTTTGGGGCGGTGTGCCATCGGTGGTTGTCGGTGCCCGATCGCTCGGCGGGCGCTTCGGGGCGGGGTGGTGCGGGGTGCTGTGGGCCGGCTGCTCAGGCGTGGCGCCGGCGGCCGGGGCGGCTCACCACACGAACGCTTCCCCGTCGCCCCGCTTCTCGATGCAGTAGGCGCGGAAGGCTTGCGCCTTGGCCACCATGTCGGCGTCCCCGGTGCGCCGTACGGCCTCCACGTACCAGTCGAACGACGCGGCGGCGTGTGCGCGTCGCACGAAGTGCAGCGCGGCAAAGCGACGGAACGCCGCCCGCATGGTCTCCGGGGTCAAGTCCCGTCCGGAGTCCATGAGTTCCTCAAGCTCCGCGTCGGTCGGCTCGGGCCGTTCGACGATGCGGATCGGCTCGGTCGCGGGGATGGCGTTGCGGATCGCGACGGGCTCTTCGGCGTCCGTGAAATCAAGGCACAGGGAGAGCCGGGCCGTCCCGACGGAGCTGCGCACGGAATGCGGGACGGTCGTGTGGATCTTCCACACCTCACCGCGACGCAGGTGATAGACGATGTCGTTCTCGGAATGGAGGGATTCATCGGTGGTGCGCAACGGAATCTGCAACCTGGTGCCCGGTTCGGCGAACTCGAGAAAGTCCACGTGCGGTGCGAGAATTCCGTCACGGAGGCTGAAGATGCGCACCCATTGCAGCCGGTCCAGTGGGAAATTATCGGTCACCAGGGACATGATTCCCGGTAGTTCCCGACCCAGTTCGGTGAGGGTCAGGCGACCGTCGTGCGGGCGGAAGGCGGTATCGGAATCGGCGCCGCTGCCATTGGCCAGCACATGGGACGACCACGACCCGAAGGTATAGGTGTCATAGTCGCCTCCGTATTCGTGGCGATCCACGACGGACAATTCGGAATCCAGGTCGTACGAATCGATGGGCAGTACCGCAAGCCGTTGCGACTCAAGCACGGGAATCCCCTTCAGCACATGATTGTTTGATGCACCCGGAAGCTGCTGGGCGTTACTCCCGATCGTCACCATAATTCTCCGGATCTGCGATGGCAATGACGTCACCGTGCCCGGAGTCGCGTGTCTCCGGGCGCTCCGGGAGCGGCGCGGGCCGCCGTACATTGCGGCTGATAGTCGCAGTACACGGGTGCCGTGCGACCGGGCACCGGCTCATAATGTCCTGTTGGCGGGACAACCGGTGCCCGGCCGGCCGTCCGCACCGCCGGCCCTTGCCTGTGGTTTCCCCGGCCATTTACGTTGGCGTCGCGATGGCCTTCGGGTGCACGTATCGAGTACCCGATCGATGCCGGGACGGGCTTCCGGATCGCCGCGTACCGGCACGGCGCCGGCCCGGCCGGCGAACCTCGCGAACACCCGCAATGGCGTGGGTGGTAATTCCCGTTCGGCGGAGAAAGGAAAGGCTGGCCATGGAATCGTCACCGCAGGTCCACCGGCAAGGTGGGCAGGACCAGGTGTCGGAACGACAAGCCGCGCCTTCGAGTGCGCCGGTGTCCCTCGTACCGGAAATTGCCGCGCTGTGGGGTGAATATCTCGACGGCCGCGCGGTCGGGGCGGACGACGACTTCTTCGCCATCGGTGGAAATTCGCTGATCGGGATCAAGATCATCGACCGGGTGACCCGGGACTACGGCGTGCAATTGTCGGTGCGTGATTTCTATCTGGCGCAGACCCCGGCCCGGGTCGCCGAGCTGATCGAGCAGGGGAGGGCCCGGTCGTGAGGTTGACGCCGGGTGCCGGAGGCGACGTCGACCTGGACCGCGTCGACCTGTTCGACCTGGACCTGTACACCTCGGGCGATCCGCATCCGATCTGGGACGTGATGCGGGCCGAGGCGCCCCTGCACCACCAGGTCCTCCCGGACGGGCGGGAGTTCTGGTCGGTGACCCGCTACGACGACGTCTGCCGAGTGCTCGGCGACCACCGGGAGTTCACCTCGGAGCGCGGCACGGTGGTCACCCACCTCGGGGAGGACGACGTCGCGGCGGGCAAGCTGATGACGTCCACCGATCCGCCGCGACACACCCAGGTGCGCCGGGCGATCGGCGCCAAGCTCACCGCGCGGGCGGTGGCCCCCTGGCAGGACCGGATCCGGCAGTCGATCGTGCGCTTCCTCGAACCGGCCCTCGACGGCGCCACCTTCGACCTGGCCGAGCAGGCGCATCGGCTGCCGATGATCGTCGCGGGACCGCTGATGGGGATCCCGGAGCGGGACTGGGACGAGCTGGTGCAGTTGACCGCCATGGTCACGGCCCCCTCGGACCCGCACTTCCGACACGGCAGCGAGGCCGCGACGCTGGCCATCTCGCACCACGAACTCGTCACCTACGTCACCGAATGGGTCAGGAAGCGGCGGGCGGCCGGCGGCGAGGACGGCAGCCTGCTCGACCACCTGATGACCGTGCACGCGGGAGACGCGCCGCTGACCGACGAGGAGATCGCCCTCGACGGATACAGCCTGCTCCTGGGCGCCAACGTGACGACGCCGCACACCGTCTCCGGCACGGTGCACGCGCTCATCGAGCGGCCCGAGCAGTTCGCCAAGGTGCAGGCCGACCCGACGCTGGTGCCCTCGCTGGTCGAGGAGGGGCTGCGCTGGACGTCGGCCGCGTGCAACTTCATGCGCTACGCGGTGGCCGACACCGAGATCGGCGGGGGCGTCGTGCCGGCCCGCAGCGCGGTCGTCGCGTGGATCGGATCGGCCAACCGGGACGAGTCCCAATTCACCGATCCGCACCGGTTCGACGTCACGCGGCGGGAGAACCGCCACGTCGCGTTCGGGTTCGGGCCGCACTACTGCATCGGCGGACCGCTGGCCCGGCAGACGTTGCGGATCTTCTTCGAGGAATTGCTCGGGCGGTTCGAATCGATCGAACTCGCCGGCGAACCGCAACATCTGCGCTCGTACTTCATCGCCGGGATGACCCACCTGCCCATCGTCGCCCGGAAACGGACGACGCCATGACATCCGCCGCCGCCACGTGGCCGTGGTTCGTCCGGCCGCCGTCCGGCGATCACCCCGCCCGGATCTTCTGTTTCCCCTATGCCGGTTCCGGGTCGTCGGCCTTCGGCGGCTGGCCGGCGGTGATCGACGACGTCGAGGTCTGCCCGGTGCAGTTCCCCGGCCGTGAGAGCCGACTGGCCGAACCCCACTACGGCACCTACGAGCGGCTCGTCGTCGACCTGACCGAACCGCTGGCGCCGTTGCTGGACCGGCCGTTCGCGTTCTTCGGGCACTGCGCGGGCGCGCTGCCCGCCTACGAGACCACCCTGCGCCTGATCGAACTGGGCCTGCCCACACCGGAGTCGCTCATCGTCTCCGGCCAGGTCGCACCACACGACGCGGCGGGCGACCGGATGCTCGCCATGACCGAGGCGGAGCTGCGGGCCGAGTTGGCGGCGGTCGTGCGCGGCCGAGGCATCGAACCGCGCCCGGACATGCTCGAACTGGGCATGCTGGTGCTGCTTCGCGACCTGGCCGCCGCGCGCGAGTACCGGCGGGTGGAGCCGGTCCCGCTGCCCTGCCCGATCGTGGTCCTGCGCTGGCGGGACGACCCCGACGTGAGCCTCGACCGGCTCCAGGGGTGGCGTCGGTACGCGGATTCCGTCGACATCCGAGAAGTCGACGGAGGCCGCTACGACTTCATGAACGCGGCGGACGAACTGCTGAAGTTGTCGACCTCCTGGCGGTGAAAGCCGTGCAGCCCGTGAGAGCCGTGCGCCGAGGAAACCGGAAGGGACTCGCATGAGTGGCGCAGCCACCGATATTGCCGTCATCGGGATGTCGTGCCGCTTCCCCGGCGTGCACGATCCGCAGGAGTTCTGGCGTCTGCTGGTCGAGGGCAACTCGACCGTCGGCACCTTTCCCGAGCGGCGGGCGGCCGATACGACGCCCCCCTCGACCCACCCGGACGCCGCCACCGTGAACGCGGGTTCGTTCCTGGCGGCCATCGACGGCTTCGACGCGGAGTTCTTCGGTACGGGTCCGGCGGAGGCCGCCGCGATGGACCCGGTGCAGCGACTGGGCCTGGAACTCGCCTGGGAGGCCGTCGAGGACGCCCGCGTCCCGGCGACCGCGCTGGCGGGCCGGGAGGTCGACGTCGTGGTCGGCGCGGCCCCCTCCGGGTACGAACTGCTGCGCAGGCTGTCCGGTGGCGACCGGGACGACCACTACGCCGCCCTCGGGTCGAGCGGGGCGTTGGTCGCGAACCGGATCTCCGCGCTGTTGGACGTTCGCGGCATGAGCTTCTGCGCGGACTCGGGCCAGTCCTCCTCGCTCGTGTCGTTGGCGCTGGCCTGCGACCGGATCCGCGCCGGCGCGGTCGAGTTGGCGATCGCGGGCGGCGTGCACCTGATCGCCGACCCGGAGGCCGGACTCGGCCTGGCGAACCTGGGCGCGTTGTCCCCCGAGGGCCGTTGCTTCACGTTCGACGAGCGGGCCGGCGGCTTCGTCCGGGGGGAGGGCGGGGCGTTCGTCGTGTTGAAGCGGCTCGACCTGGCCGTGGCCGATGGCGACCACATCTACGCGGTGGTGCGCGGCTGGGGGGTGGGCAGCGGTGGGGCGACCTCCCGGATGCCCGACCCCAGCCCCGGCGCACAGGCGGCGGCCGTGTTGTCCGCGCTCGCACGCTCGGGTGTCCCGTTCGACTCCCTCGACTACGTCGAGGCGCACGGCACCGGTACCCGAGTCGGCGATCCGGCGGAAGCGGCGGGCCTGCGCGAGGTGTTCCGGGAGACCGGCCGGAGTCGGCCCCTGGTGATCGGCTCGGTGAAGACCAATGTCGGGCACCTGGAGCCGGCCGCGGGCATCGTCGGCTTCGTCAAGGTCGCGCTGTGCCTGGATCGTGCCCATCTGGTGCCGAACCTGAACTTCCGCGTCGCCAACCCCGCGATCCCGGACTTCCAGGCGGACTTCGAGGTCCTTGGGGCCGGGCGGCCGTGGCCGGGCACGCCCGGTCGACCGCGGCGGGCGGGGGTGTCGGCGTTCGGCCTGGGCGGCACGAACGCGCATGTGATTCTCGAACAGGCCCCCGAGGAGCGGACCGAACCCCGGCCCGCCGCCGAGGAATCGGGCACCGCGAGCCCCTTCGGGGCGGTGCCGTGGGTGTTGTCGGCGCGCACCGAGCCGGCGCTGCGCGAGCAGGCGGCGCGGTTGCGGGAGTCGTCGGCCGCGGACACCTCGCGGTCGGTGGCGGACATCGCGTACTCGCTGGTGTCGACGCGGTCCTCGTTCGCGCATCGGGCGGTGGTGCCGGCCGCCGACCGGGCACAGGCCCTGGCCGGTCTGGACCTGATCGCGGCGGGCGGTGCCGCGCCGCAGGTCGTGCGCGGGGTGGCGGCGGGGCCGGTGGGTCCGGTCGTCTTCGTGTTTCCCGGCCAGGGGTCGCAGTGGCCGGGCATGGGGAAGCGGTTGTACGCGCAGTCGCCGGTGTTCGCGGCCGCGATCGACGAGTGCGCGCGGGCCCTGGAGCCCTGGGTGGACTGGTCGTTGGTCGAGGTGCTGACCGGTGCGGAGTCGGCCGCGTCGTTGGATCGGGTGGACGTGGTCCAGCCGGTGTTGTTCGCGATGATGGTGTCGTTGGCGCGGGTGTGGCAGTCGCTGGGGGTGGTCCCCGACGTCGTGGTGGGGCACTCGCAGGGCGAGATCGCCGCGGCCTGCGTATCGGGCGCGCTGTCGTTGGCGGACGCGGCGCGGGTCGTCGCGGTGCGCAGCCGGGCCCTGATCGAGCTGGCCGGTTCGGGCGGGATGAGTGCGGTGGCCGCGTCCCCCGAATGGGTTAGGGACCGGTTGCGGCAGTGCTCCGGGCTCTCCTTGGCGGCGGTCAACGGCCCGTCCTCGGTGGTGATTTCCGGAGACGACGAGGCGCTGGACCGTTTCGCGGCGACGGCGGCCGACGAGGGTGTCCGGGTGCGCCGGGTCAAGGTGGACTACGCGTCGCACTCGCACCACGTCGAACGCATCCGTACCGGGCTGCTCGCGGCCACCTCGGGTCTGTCGCCGCGCACCTCGGCGGTGGAGTTCCACTCCACGGTCACCGGCGAACCGCTCGACACGCACATGCTGGACGGCTCGTACTGGTACGACAACCTGCGTTCGACGGTGCGGTTCGGCGAGGTGGTCGAACGCCTGATGCGCGAGCGCGGCGGGGTGTTCGTCGAGGTGAGTCCGCATCCGGTGCTCGAAGTGGCGATGGCGGAGACCGGCGACGCGCTGGCCGCCTCGCCGGTGGTGGTGGGCACGCTGCACAAGGACGACGGGAGCGCGGGCGAGGTGCTGGCGTCGTTGGCCGAACTGTACGTGCGTGGGGTGTCGGTGGACTGGGCGGCGGCGTTCGCCGCGGACCGGCCGCGCCGAATCCCCCTGCCGACCTACCCGTTCCAGCGCCGGCGGTACTGGCTGACCGCGCCCGAGGACGCCGGCCCGACGCCCCCGGGCGCCGCCGCGCACGATGGTGGATCCGGCCCGAACGCCGGCACGGCGGACCTGGGTTCGGAGCTTGCGGTGCTCGACCTGGTGTGCGCCGAGACGGCGGCGGTACTGCACACCGGGGACGCGGATCCGACCGGCGCCGATCTCCTCGCCCGGTCGACGGAGACGTTCAAGGGGTTGGGTTTCGACTCCTCGATGGCGGTACGGCTGCGCAATCGGCTCACCGCGGCGGCCGGGGTGCGGCTTTCGGCCACCGTCGCGTTCACCCATCCCACGCCACAAACGCTCGGGCGCCACATCTTCTCCCTCCTCGCACCGGAGTTGCCCGAAGCCGGGGAAGCGGCGACGACGCGTCCGGCAAACCACAGCGACGACGACCTGTACGCGTTGATCGACCGCGGCTACGTGTAGCCACACCTGTTCTGTTGGCAACGGTTGGGGGAGTTCCCGGTGGAGGATGTCGACAAGCTCCGCTCCTACCTGCGACGCGCCGTCGGCGACGCGCAGGTGTTGCGCGAGCGGGTGCGCGAACTGGAGGAGTCCGCTCGCGAGCCGATCGCGGTCGTGGGTGCGGGGTGTCACTTCCCGGGTGGGGTGACGTCCCCCGAGGGGCTGTGGCAGGTCGTGTCCGACGGTGTGGACGCGATGGGCGACTTCCCCGGGGACCGCGGCTGGGACGTGGAGGCGCTCTACGACCCGGACCCCGAGGCGCGCGGGAAGACGTACACGCGCTCGGGTGGATTCCTGAGCGATCTCGCGGAGTTCGACGCGCCGTTCTTCGGGATCAGCCCGCGCGAGGCGCTGGCGATGGATCCGCAACAACGGTTGATGCTGGAGACGACCTGGGAGGCGCTGGAACGGGCGGGCATCGACCCGGCCCGGCTGCGCGGTTCGGCGACCGGGGTGTTCACCGGGATCTACGCGGTCGACTACGGCCCGCGGCTGGGCGGCGGGGCGGCCGCCGAGGTGGAGGGTTTCGGGATCGCCGGGACGTACACCAGCGTGGCCTCGGGCCGGGTGGCGTACGTACTGGGTCTGGAGGGCCCGGCGGTGTCGATCGACACCGCGTGCTCGTCGTCGCTGGTGGCGGTGCACCAGGCCGTGCGGTCCCTGCGAGCGGGCGAGTGCACGCTGGCACTGGCCGGCGGGGTGTCGGCGATGCCGACTCCCGGGATGTTCGTGGAGGTGGCCCGGCAGCGGGGCCTGTCGGCCGACGGGCGGTGCCGGTCGTTCTCGGACGCGGCCGACGGCACCGGCTGGGGCGAGGGCGCGGGTGTGCTGGTGCTGGAGCGGTTGTCCGAGGCGCGGCGCCACGGGCGTCGGATCCTGGCGGTGATCCGGGGCTCGGCGATCAATCAGGACGGCGCGTCCAACGGGCTGACCGCGCCGAGCGAACTGGCGCAGCGGCGGGTGATCCGAGCGGCCGTGGCCGACGCCGGGCTGTCGCTCGCCGACGTGGACGCGGTGGAGGCGCACGGGACCGGTACGAAGCTGGGCGACCCGATCGAGGCGGAGGCGCTGCTGGCCACCTACGGGCAGGACCGGGACGGCGACAGCCCCCTGTGGTTGGGCTCGCTCAAGTCGAACATCGGCCACACCCAGGCGGCGGCGGGCGTCGGCGGGATGATCAAGATGATCATGGCGATGCGCCACGGGGTGTTGCCCGGGACATTGCATGTGGAACGCCCGACCCCGCACGTGGACTGGTCGACCGGCGCGGTGGAACTGCTGACCGAGGCCAGGGAATGGCCCGGCGCACCCGGGCGGCCCCGGCGCGCGGGCGTGTCGTCCTTCGGGGTCAGCGGGACCAACGCGCACGTCATCCTCGAAGAGGCACCAGAGGCACCAGAGGCACCGGAGGCAGCAGGGGCACCAGGGGCACCAGAGGTACCCGGATCGTCCGAGGCCCCCGGCCCGGGCGTCGCGCCCCGTCCGGCCCGGGACCCCGTCGCCGGCCGGGTGTCGACCGGCGCCCCCGGGACCGTGCCGTGGGTGTTGTCGGGGCGCTCGGCGCAGGCACTGCGCGACCAGGCGTTGCGGCTGCGGGACGCCGTGGCCGCCGACCCGGGCCTGTCGGTCGCGGGCGTGGGCCGGGCGCTGGTGACCACCCGCTCGTTGTTCGAGCACCGTCGGGTGGTGCTCGGCGCGGACCGGGACGAGCTGCTCGCCGGCCTGACCGCCGTGGTCGAGGGCGCCCGCAACCCGGTCGGGGTGGTGTCCGGAGTCGCCGGACCGGTCGGTCGGACGGTGTTCGTGTTCCCCGGCCAGGGGTCGCAATGGGCCGGGATGGGGCGGGAGTTGTGGGAGTCGAGCCCGGTCTTCGCGGAGCACGTGCGCGCGTGCGCGGACGCGCTGGAGCCGTGGGTGTCCTGGTCGTTGATCGACACCGTGTGCGGCGGGCCGGACGCGGCGGACCTGGATCGCATCGACGTCGTCCAGCCGGTGCTGTTCGCGATGATGGTCTCGCTCGCACAGGTGTGGCGTTCGCTCGGGGTGAGCCCGGACGCGGTGATCGGGCACTCCCAGGGGGAGATCGCCGCGGCCTGCGTCGCGGGCGCCCTGACCCTGCCGGACGCGGCCAGGATCGTGGCCCTGCGGTCCCGTCTGCTGGCCACGACCGCACAGGACGGCGGCATGGCCGGGATCGTGGCCTCCGAGGACCGGGTGCGGGAGTTGCTGGAGCCGTGGCGGTCCGAGGTCGCGATCGCCGCGGTCAACGGACCGTACTCGACCACCGTCTCGGGTGCGGCGGCGGCCGTCCGGGAGCTGATCGCGCATTGTGAGTCCCAGCGCGTTCGCGCTCGCTGGATCCCGGCGAGCGTGCCCGGGCACTCGCCGCTGATGGACCGCTTCGAGGAGCGACTCCGGGACGAGCTGAGCGGGATCGAGCCCATGTCCGCGCCGGTGGCGTTCCACTCGACGGTGACCGGTGGGCCGCTCGACACGGCGGAGTTGGATGCGGCCTACTGGTTCCGCAACCTGCGCGAACCGGTTCGGTTCGAGGCCGGCATCACGCGTCTCCTCGAACAGGGGCACGGTGCGTTCATCGAGGTCGGCGCGCACCCACTGCTCACCGTCAACATCCAGGCGATGCTCGACGCCACCCCCGGTTCCGCCGCGGTGGTGGTGGGCACGCTGCGCCGGGGCCAGGGCGGCTGGGCGCGGTTGTACCGGTCCGCGGCCGAGGCGTTCGTGGCGGGCGTCGCGGTCTCCTGGGAGGCGGTGCTCCCGGACCGGGACGGCCGGTGGGTCGACTTGCCCACGTACGCCTTCCAGCGGCAGCGCTATTGGCTGAACACACCCCGGGAGGGCACCGCCGAGAGCACCTCGGACCACCCGCTGCTCGATGCCGTGATCGGGTTGCCCGACGACGGCGAGCGCGGTGGCCTGGTGGCCGGCGGGCGGCTGTCGTTGCGACGCCACCCGTGGCTCGCCGACCACGTCGTGCACGGTGCCGTGCTGGTGCCGGGAGCGGTGCTGGCGGAGCTGGCGGTGTGGGCGGCGGCCGAGGCGGGGTTCGACGTGGTCGACGAACTCGTCGTGGAGACACCGTTGGTGTTGTCCCGGACGGCCGATCGCGAGATCCGCGTCGTGATCGACGGCAAGCGGGCGATCGGCGTGCACTCGCGGGGCGAGGGCGAGGCCGAGTGGACGCGCAACGCCGTCGGCGTGGTCGGGTCGAACTCCGGAGCGACCCACCGCGAGGACGACCTCGTGGTGTGGCCGCCGGCGGGTGCGGTCGGCGTGCCGGTCGCGCAGGAGTACGCCCGGTTGTCCGCCCTCGGGTTCACCCATGGGCCCTCGTTCCGTGGCCTGAAGCAGCTCTGGCGTCGCGGCGACGACCTCTTCGCGGAAGTGGAGTCGCCCGCGCCCGACGGCGCACGGCCGGGCGGATTCCGGATCCACCCGGCGTTGCTGCACGCCGCGTTGCTCCCGACCGGGGCGGGGCAACCCGCCGACGAGTCCGGGCCCCAAGGGTGGCTGCCGTACCGCTGGACCGGGATCCGCCTGGCCGCCGCGCCGACCACGCTGCGGGTGCACCTCGCGGGCGCGGGGGAGGACACGCTGTCCGTCACCTTCGCGGACGGCGACGGAGTGCCGGTCGGCGGCGTCGAGTCGTTGACCCTGCGGCCGGTGGATGTCGAGAAGCTGACCGAACTCGGCTTCGACCGGCGGGACTCGTTGTTCCGGGTGGACTGGGTGCCCGTCGCGATGCCGCCGGTTTCGAGCCCTGCCGAGCAAGCCCGGTACGCGGTGCTGGGCGGGTCCGACGCGCCGGCCGCGCTGCCGGGACCGGGCGGAGCGGTGTTCGCCGACCTCGACGAACTCGCCGCCTCCGGCGCGGTGATCCCGCCGATCGTGATCGCCGGCATCGATCCGGTCGGCCCGGACGGCGGCGACACCCCAACCGTCGTCGAGCACAACCTGCACCGGGTGTTGCGGTGGACGCAGGGCTGGCTCGCCGACGACCGGTTCGCCGACTCGCGGCTGGTCGTGGTGACGCGGGACGCGATCCACGACGAGCGGGGCGCGCAGACCGATCCGGCCGCGGCCGCGATCTGGGGATTCGTCCGCACCGCGCAGACCGAGAACCCGGGCCGGTTCACCCTCCTGGACACGGACGGCCTGCCCGCTTCGTGGCCGGCCGTCCCGGCGGCGATCGCCACCGGGCAGGCCCAGCTCAGGATCCGCGCCGGCCTCGTGAGCACCCCGCAACTGGTCCGCGCCCCCGGCGGCTCCCTCGGCCCGGCGGCGGACCGTCCCGGCCTCGGCTCCGGGACGGTGCTGATCACCGGCGGTCTCGGCGGCCTGGGGGCGATGCTCGCCCGGCACCTGGTGGCACGACACGGGGTGCGCCGGTTGTTGCTGGTCGGCAGGCGGGGACCGGCATCACCGGCGGCGGCGGGGCTGCGGGCGGAGCTGACCGAGGCGGGGGCGCACGTCGAGATCCGCGCGTGCGACGTCACGAACCGCGCCTCCGTCGCCGAACTGGTCGCCGCGGTGCCCGACGAACACCCGCTGACGGCGGTGATCCACTGCGCGACCGTGCTGGACGACGGAGTTGTGGAGGCGTTGACCGAGGACCGGCTGGACGCGGTGCTGGCCCCGAAGGCGCACGGCGCCTGGTACCTGCACGAGGCGACCCGGCACCTGGAGCTGTCCGCGTTCGTGTTGTTCTCCTCGATCGCGAGCGTGCTCGGCACGGCCGGGCAGGCCAACTACGCGGCGGCCAACGCGTTCCTCGACGGCCTGGCGCAGGCCCGTCGGGGCGCCGGAGCGGCCGCGATCTCGTTGTGCTGGGGCTACTGGGCGCAACGCACCGAGGCGGGCGCCGACCTCGGCGAGTCCGACATCGTGCGCCTGCAACGCCAGGGCGTGCGGCCGATGTCCTCGCGCGAGGGGCTCGCGCTGTTCGACGCGGCGATCTCGCGCGACGAACCGGTGCTGGTGCCGGCGCGACTGAACCTCCCGGCGCCGGGCACCGCGCCCGCGGGTCCGGCGCCGTCACCGCTCCTGCGCGAACTGCTCGGCACACCGGCCGATTCCGTCGGTTCCGTCGATGCGGACACTTCGCAGGCGGAGGACATCGCACTCGCGCGGCGGGTCGCCGCGCTGCCGCCGGCCGACGCCGAGGCGGTGTTGCTGGACGCCGTTCGGGCCCAGACCGCGATCGTCCTCGGCCACGCCGGCACCGGACGGGTCGGCCCCGACGCGGCCTTCAAGGACCTCGGCATCGACTCGCTGATGGCACTGGAGCTGCGGAACAGGCTGGCCGAGGCGACCGGCTTGAAGCTGCCCGCCACACTCGCGTTCGACCAGCCGAATCCGAGCACTCTCGCCCGGTTCCTGTCCGCGGCCCTCGCCCCCGACTCCGGCGCGGACCCGGAGCCCGCGGCCGAACGCCTGACCAGGGAGATCGAGGGACTGGGCGCCCGGCTGGCGGACGCGTTCGACGGGCTCGCGGCGCCGGACAGGACCGCCATTGCCACGCTGCTCGGCGAACTACAGGGCCGGGTACGGGCGATGGCGAGCGACGCATCGCCGGTCGGCATCGTCGACCGGATCGGTTCGGCCTCGGCGGGAGAGCTTCTCGCGCTGCTGGACAAAGAGCTCGGCTAGGGGAGAGCGATGACGAACGACAACAACGCCGATGTTCTCGACTACCTCAAGCGCACATCGATCGAGCTGATCGAAACACGCCGGCGCCTGAAGGAGCTGACCGAGGCCGCTGCCGAGCCCATCGCGGTTGTGGGTGTCGCCTGCCGCTACCCGGGCGGGGTGGAGTCCCCGGAGGCGCTGTGGGAGCTGGTGCGGGCGGGCCGGGACGCGCTGTCGGACTTCCCGGACGACCGCAACTGGGACCTGGCGGCTCTGTACGATCCGGATCCGGACCGGCCCAATAGCTGTTACACCCGCTCGGGCGGGTTCCTGCACGACGCGGGCGACTTCGACGCCGAGTTCTTCGGGATCAACCCGCGCGAGGCGCTGGCCGCGGACCCGCAGCAGCGGTTGTTGCTGGAGTCCTCGTGGGAGGCGCTGGAACGAGCCGGCATCGACCCGCAGACCCTGCGCGGCAGCGACACCGGCGTCTTCGCCGGGCTGGCGTACTTCGGGTACGGGAACCACCTCTTCACCCCCGAGAGCATCTCGGGCTACGCGCAGACCGGTTCGCTGCTGAGCGTGGCGTCCGGGCGGGTGGCGTACGCGCTGGGCCTGGAGGGGCCGGCGGTGTCGACCGACACGGCGTGCTCGTCGTCGCTGGTGGCGGTGCACCAGGCGGTGCGGTCGCTGCGGCAGGGGGAGTGCGGGCTGGCCCTGGCCGGGGGCGTCACGGTGATGGCGACGACGCAGGTGTTCCGGGAGATGTCGCGGCAGCGCGGTCTGGCGGTGGACGGCCGATGCAAGGCGTTCGCCGACGCGGCGGACGGCACCGGCTTCTCCGAGGGCGTCGGCATGCTGGTGTTGGAACGGTTGTCGGACGCGCGGCGCAACGGGCGGGCGATCCGGGCGGTGATCCGGGGCTCGGCGATCAACCAGGACGGCGCTTCCAACGGCTTGACCGCGCCCAACGGGCCGGCCCAACAGCGGGTGATCCGGGCGGCGTTGGCCGACTCCCGGGTCCAGGCGAGCGAGGTGGACGTGCTGGAGGCGCACGGCACCGGGACCACGCTGGGCGATCCGATCGAGGCGCAGGCGCTGCTGGCCACCTACGGGCAGGACCGCGATCCCGATCGGCCGCTGTGGCTCGGGTCGTTGAAGTCGAACATCGGCCACGCGCAGGCGGCGGCCGGCGTCGGCGGGATGATCAAGATGATCATGGCGATGCGACACGGGACGATGCCCGCGACGCTGCACGTGGACCGCCCGTCGACGCACGTGGACTGGTCCGCCGGGGCGGTGGAACTGCTGACCGAGGCCCGGGAATGGCCGAACACCCCGGGACGACCCCGGCGGGCGGGCATCTCGGCCTTCGGGGCCAGTGGCACCAACGCCCACCTGATCCTGGAGGAGGCGCCCGAGGAAACGCCCGTGCCCGACGCCGCCGACCCGGGTATCGACACCGGGTTGGTGCCGTGGGTCGTCTCGGCGCGGTCGGTGGACGCGCTGCGGGCGCAGGCGCGGCGGCTGCGTGCCTTCGCCGCCGCCGACGCGTGCCTGGAACCCGCCGACGTGGGGCGTTCGTTGGTGGCCGATCGGGCCCGCTTCGAGCATCGCGCGGTGGTGCTGGGCGGTGATCGGGACGAGTTGCTGAGCGGTCTGGCGGCGTTGGCCGACGGCGCGGAGTCCGCCGCGGTGGTGCGCGGCGTCGCCGGGGACCTCGGTGCGACGGTCTTCACGTTCCCCGGGCAGGGATCGCAATGGACCGGTGTGGCAGGGCGGTTGTACGACACCTTTCCCGTATTCGCGGACGCCCTCGACGAGGTCTGCGCCCGCTTCGACAGCCGGTTGCCCTTCGCGCTGAAGCCCCTGCTGCTCGCCGACGAGCCCGCGGCCCGCGATCGCACCGACATCGCGCAGCCGGCGCTGTTCGCCCTACAGGTCGCCCTGTACCGGCTCATGGTGCGGTTGTGCCGCGAGCCGAAGTACCTGATCGGCCACTCCGTCGGCGAGATCGCCGCCGCCCACGTGTCCGGCGTCCTCGACCTGGACGTCGCGACCAGGCTGGTGGCCGCCCGCGGACGGATCATGCAGACGGTCACCGAACGCGGCGCCATGCTGGCGGTACGCGCCTCGGCGGACGAGGTGGCCGCGCTGCTCGGCGGGTACGACCGGGTCGGTATCGCCGCCGTCAACGGCCCGGAATCGGTGGTGCTCTCCGGCCTTCGCGACCAGGTGCACGAACTCCGGGACCGGCTCGTCGCCGGCGGCACGTCGGCGAAACCGCTCGACGTCGACCACGCGTTCCACTCCCCGCTGATGGACCCGATCCTGGCCGAGTTCGCCGAGGCGATCGGCGAACTGCCCCCGGGCCGCCTGTCGATCCCGATCGTCTCCACCAGGACGGGCCGCGAGGCCACGATCGAGGAGTTGACGTCCGTCGCGCACTGGGTGAACCACGTCCGCGAACCCGTTCGCTTCTTCGACGCGGTGGAACACGCCCGCGCGGCCGGCGCGGACGTCTTCGTCGAAGTGGGACCCGGAGCGACCCTCACGAGCATCACCACGGAAGCCTTCGCCGCCCAGGGAGTGCACGACGCGGTGGTCGTGTCCTCGTCGCGGCGCAACCGCGCGGCGGTGCCCGCGCTGCTGGACACGTTGGCCCGACTGCACGTCCGGGGCGGATTCGTGGACTGGGAGGCCCTGTTCGGATCGCGCCGGCGGGTGGACCTGCCGACGTACGCGTTCCGACACGAGCGCTACTGGCTGGACTTCCGGGCCGGGACGGGCACGGCGGACGTGGCCTCGGCCGGCCTCGCGGCCCCGGCCCACCCGCTGCTGGGCGCCGTACTGGAGCACCCGGGCACCGGCGAGGTGGTGTTCACCGACCGGTGGTCCCTGCGGACCCACGACTGGCCGGCCGATCACGCCGTGTTCGGTGCGGCCGTCGTACCGGCGACCGCCTACCTGGACCTGGCGCTGTCGGTGGGCGAGGTCCTCGGCTGCGCCGCGATCGAGGAACTCTCCCTGGAGGTTCCGCTGGTGCTGCCCGACTCGGGCGACGTGCAGGTACGGATCGTCGCCGGCGCGGCGGACGAGACGGGACACCGCTCCCTGGACGTCTACTCGCGACCCGACCCGGCCGCCCGCACGGTGGACGGCGCGACCGCGGGCGGCTGGACCCGGCACGCGACGGGCGGCCTGGCGCCGAGCGCGGCGCGCCCGATCGCGCGGACCGAGGACGCCCCCGCCCCGACCGTGTGGCCGCCGGTCGGGGCACGCCGGCTCGACGTCGCGCGTCTGTACGACTCGTTCGCGGACGCGGGCTTCGACTACGGCCCGACCTTCCGCGGCCTGCGCGAGGTGTGGCGGCGCGGGGACGACCTGTTCGCACTGGCCACGCTGCCGGACCCCGCCGAGACCGGCGGGTACGCCCTGCACCCGGCACTGCTCGACGCCGCGCTGCACGCGGTGGTGGCCGGCGGGGTCATCGAGGTGACCGACGGCCGGGGCTGGATGCCCTTCTCCTGGTCCGGAGTGGACCGGGTCGGCGCGTGCGGCGCCACCGTACGGGTCCGGATCTCCCCGGCCGGCGAGGGCGCGGTGTCCGTGGGGATCGCCGACGAGCACGGCCGCGCGATCGCGCACGTGCGGGCGCTGACCTTTCGACCGGCGAGCGCCGAGCAACTGCGCGCGGCACGCGGCGGGAACGAGCAAGCGCTGTTCGAGGTGCAGTGGCGCCCGGCTCGGCCGGGCCCGCCGGAAAGCCGGCCCGAGCGGTGGGACGTGCTCGGCACGCCGGACGGACAGGCCGCGCGCCTGGCCCGGACCGGCGCCGAGAGTGTGGCGTTCCACGCGTCCATCGACGACGTCCTGGCCGGGGAGGCGCCCCGACACCTGGTGCTGTGCCTGGACGACTGCCTGGTCGCCGCCGCCGCCGACCCGTTCGCCACCGTCGGCGGCACCGACATGCGCGTGCTGGCCTGGGCCCAGCGCTTCCTCGCCGAGGAGGCGCTCGCCGAATCCACGCTGGTGGTGCTCACCCGCCTGGCCGTGGACACCGGCGGCGGGGAGCGCGTCGAAAGCCTCCCCGGCGCGTCCGTATGGGGCCTGATCCGCTCCGCCCAGACCGAGCACCCCGGCAGGTTCCGACTCGTGGACGTCGACGACGAGGAAGCCTCCTGGGCACACCTCGCGAACGCGCTCGCCCTCGACGAGGAGCAACTGGCCCTGCGCGGCGACGCGCACCTCGTCCCGAGGATGACGGCGACCGAGACCGCGAACCATCGGATCGAGCCACCGGCGCACGGCGCCCACCGGCTGGGCATCCCGATCAAGGGCACGCTGGAGAACCTGACCTGGATTCCCTGCCCCGAGGTGGAAGCACCCCTCACCGGTGGGCAGGTGCGCGTCCGCGTGCACGCCGCCGGGCTCAACTTCCGGGACGTCACGATCGCCCTGGGACTGGTGGAGCGGACCGCCATCGACGCCGGGATCGGCAGCGAGGGCGCCGGAACCGTACTGGAGGTGGCGGACGACGTCACCGGCCTGGCACCGGGCGACCGGGTGATGGGCATCTTCTCCGGCGCCTTCGGCCCGGTGGCCGTCGCCGACCACCGGCTGCTGATGCCCATCCCCGACGGGTGGAGCTACGCCGAGGCGGCGTCGGTGCCCGGTGCCTACCTCACCGCCTACTACGCCCTGTTCCACGTGACGAAGCTGGAAAAGGGCCAACGCATCCTCATCCACGCCGCGGCGGGCGGCGTCGGGATGGCCGCCGTACGACTGGCCGGGCACGTCGGCGCCGAGATCTACGCCACCGCGAGCCCGGCCAAGTGGGCCACCCTGCGCGGTCTGGGTCTGGACGACGAGCACCTGGCATCGTCGCGGAACCTGGAGTTCGCGGAGAAGTTCCTGGACTCCTCCGGTGGTCGCGGCGTCGACGTCGTGCTCAACTCCCTCGCGCACACCTTCGTCGACGCCTCGCTGACGCTGCTCCCCGAGGGCGGGAGCTTCGTCGAGATGGGCAAGACCGACATCCGCGATCCCGGGCGGGTGGCGGCCGATCACGCCGGGGTCGACTACCGGGCATTCGACCTCTACGAGGCCGGCCCGGACTCGATCCACGAGATGTTCCGGGCCGTCATGGAACTGTTCGCCGACGGACGGGTACGCCCGAACCCGATCTCGGTCCGCGACATCCGCGACGCGCGCAGGACGTTTCGCGAGATGAGCCAGGGCCGGCACATCGGCAAGCTGGTCTTCGACCTGGGCGACGGCTTCGGCGGGGGGACCGTTCTGGTCACCGGCGGGACCGGCGGCGTGGGCTCCCTGGTGGCCCGCCACCTGGTCACCGAACGCGGAGTGCGCAGCCTGGTACTGCTCAGCCGGCGCGGCATCGCCGCCGAGGGCGCCGCCGAACTGCGGTCGGAACTGGCGGCGGCCGGCGCCACCGTCACCGTCGTGGCCTGCGACGTCGCGGACCGGGCCGCCCTGGCCGCCGTGCTCGCGGACATGCCCGGGCGATACCCGCTGACCGCGGTCGTGCACGCGGCGGGCGGCCTCGCCGACGGCACCCTGGAGTCACTGACCGCGGAGAGCCTGGACCGGGTGCTGCGGGCCAAGGTCGGCGGTGCGATCAACCTGCACGAACTGACCGCGGACCACACCCTGACGGCGTTCGTGCTCTTCTCCGCCCTCGCCGGCACACTCGGCACCGGAGGCCAGGCCAACTACGCGGCGGCGAACGGCTTCCTGGACGGATTGGCGGCGCAGCGCCGGGCATCCGGCCGGGTCGGCACGTCGCTGTGCTGGGGCTGGTGGGAACAACGCACCGGAATGACCGAGGACCTGGACGCGGTTGACCTCTCCCGGATCCGGCGGCTGGGCATCGCCGAGATGCCGACGGCCCAGGCCCTGGACCTGTTCGACACGGCGTACGCGATCGACAAGCCCGTGCTCATCCCCGCCCGACTGGACCCGGCCGCACTGCGCGGCAGGAGTGCCGACGAACTGCCGCTGCTCCTGCGCGACCTCGTCGCCGGCGCCCGTCCGGCCCGCAACCGGTCGGGCGGCACCGGGGACGGTGGCTCGCTCGGCCTGCCCGCCCGGCTGGCCGGCCTCGCCCAGGACGAGGCGGACATGGTCGTGCTGGACTGGATCCGCGATCAGGTCGCCATCGTGCTGGGCCACCCCTCCGGCGCGGTGGTGGACGCCGACCGGGCGTTCACCCACCTCGGATTCGACTCGCTGACCTCGGTCGAACTGTGCAACCGACTGGCCTCCGCGACCGCACTGCGGCTGCCCTCCACCCTCGTCTTCAGCTACCCGACACCACGCGAGCTGGGTCGGCACGTCCGCGGCCTGCTGCGTGCGACGGAGCAGCCCGGCTCGGCCGAGGACGCGCGGATCCGGGAGGTGTTGCGCAACGTGCCGATCGAGCGGCTGCGCAGCGCGGGAATCCTGGAACTGGTCCTGGCCTGCGCCGATTCCCCGCACCCGGACGCCGACGGGCAGGCGCCGGACACGGAGGCCGATCCGGGCGAACTGGCGGCCCTGGACCTGGAAGCACTCGTCGACCTGGCTCTGGATGAGAGGGGCAAGTGACCATGAACAACGCCGCGGATCGCCCGGCGGACGGCGCGGACCGGGTCCAGCGGGCGCTGCGCACGCTGCTGGAGGAGCGGGACCGCCTCCGGCAGGAGAACGACGCGCTGAAAGCGGGCCGGGTCGAGCCGATCGCCGTGGTGGCGATGGCCTGCCGCTATCCGGGAGGGGTGTCCTCGCCCGAGGAGTTGTGGGACATGGTCCGCGACGGCGTGGACATGGTGGACGAGTTCCCGGGCGATCGTGGCTGGCGGGACGTGTACGACCCGGACCCCGACACGGTCGGCAGCTCGTATGTACGGCACGGCGGATTCCTGGCGGACGTGGGCGACTTCGACGCGGAATTCTTCGGCATCAGCCCGCGTGAGGCGCTGGCCATCGATCCGCAGCAGCGCCTGCTGTTGCAGACCTCGTGGGAGGTCTTCGAGCGGGCGGGCATCGTTCCCGCCGAGGTACGCGGAGCCGACGTCGGCGTGTTCACCGGGGTGAGCTCGACCGAATACGGCTGGCGCTTCCTGGAGGGAGGCAAGAGCGAACTGGAGGGTTACCTGCTGCACGGGAGCGCGCTGAGCGTCGCGTCCGGCCGGGTGGCGTACGAACTGGGGCTGACCGGGGCGGCGGTGACCGTGGACACGGCGTGTTCCTCCTCGCTGGTGGCCCTGCACCTGGCCATGCAGTCGCTGCGGTCGGGCGAGTGCTCGCTCGCGCTGGCGGGCGGGGCGTCGGTGATGTCCTCGCCCGCGATCTTCGTGGAGTTCTCCCGGCAGCGCGGCCTGGCCGCCGACGGCCGGTGCAAGTCCTTCGCGGACGGGGCCGACGGCACCGGCTGGGCCGAAGGGGTGGGCGTGCTGCTCCTGGAGCGGTTGTCCGACGCCCGCCGCAACGGCCACCCGGTGCTCGCCGTCGTTCGCGGTACGGCGGTGAACCAGGACGGGGCCAGCAACGGGCTGACCGCGCCCAACGGTCGCGCCCAGGAGCAGGTGATCCGACAGGCACTGGCCAACGCCGGAGTCGCGGCCGCCGAGGTGGACGCGGTCGAGGCGCACGGCACCGGCACCGTGCTGGGCGACCCGATCGAGGCGGGTGCGCTGCTGGCGACCTACGGACAGGACCGCTCCCCGGACCGGCCGCTGTGGCTGGGATCGATGAAATCCAACATCGGCCACGCCCAAGCCGCCGCCGGGGTCGCCGGGGTGATCAAGATGGTGATGGCCATGCGCCACGGCTTCCTGCCCGAGACCCTGCACGTGGACAAGCCCTCCCGGCACGTGGACTGGTCCTCCGGCGCGGTCGAACTGCTGCTGGCGGGACGGACCTGGACGCCGGCGCACGGTCCGCGCCGGGCCGGGGTGTCGTCGTTCGGAGTCAGCGGCACCAACGCGCACGTGATCCTGGAGGAGGCGCCGCCCGCGGACCCGGACGAGCGTGCTCCGAGCCCGGGCGTGGTCGGCGGGCTGGTGCCGTGGGTGTTGTCGGGCAAGAGCGCGGCGGCCGTGCAGCGCCAGGCGGGCAGGCTGCGCGATTTCGTCGCGGCCGATCCGGACGCGGATGTCGGCGACCTGGGTCGGTCGTTGTGGTCGAGCCGCTCCCGGTTCGAGCATCGGGCCGTGGTGCTGGGCCACGATCGAGACGAACTCCTGGGCGGGTTGGAAGCGTTGGCCGACGGCGTGGAGTCCGCCGCGGTGCTGCGCGGGGCCGCCGGCAAGCTCGGCGGCGTGGTCTTCATGTTCCCGGGACAGGGCTCGCAGTGGGTCGGCATGGGCCGGCAACTGCACGACACCTTCCCGGTCTTCGCGCGCACCCTCGACGAGTGCGCGGCCGCGCTGGCCGAGTGGGTCGACTGGTCGCTGCTCGACGTGCTGCGCGAGGTGCCGGGTGCGCCCACGCTGGATCGGGTGGACGTGGTGCAACCGGCGTTGTTCTCGGTCATGGTGTCGATGGCCGCGCTGTGGCGGTCCTGGGGTGTGGAACCGGCCGCGGTGGTGGGGCACAGCCAGGGCGAGATCGCCGCCGCGCACGTGTGCGGCGCGTTGTCGTTGCGCGACGCCGCCAAGATCGTGGCGCTGCGCAGCAAGGCTCTGGTGGACCTGATCGGACACGGCGGGATGGCGTCGGTGGTCGAGTCCGCGGACCTCGTGGCGGCCCGGCTGACCCCGTGGAAGGACCGGGTGAGCATCGCCGTCGTCAACGGACCTCGTTCGGTGGTGGTTTCCGGAGAACCGGACGCACTCGACGAATTCGTCGAGAAGATGAAGGCGGAAGGCGCCCAGGCCCGCCGAATATCGGTCGACTACGCCTCGCATTCCCACCAGGTGACCCGGGTCCGCGAACGGGTGATCACACCGCTGTCCGACGTGCGGCCGAAATCCTCCGCACTGCCCTTCTACTCCACCCTGTACGGCGAAGTCATCGACACCGCAAAGCTGAACGGCGAATACTGGTACGACAATCTGCGGGAGAAAGTCCGCTTCGAATCCTCCGTCCGCCGGTTGATCGACGACGGGTTCCGGGGGTTCATCGAGATGAGTCCGCACCCGGTGCTGACCGTCCCGGTGCAGGAGATGGTCGAGGACCTGGACGACGCGGTGGTGCTGGCCTCCTCCCGGCGCGATCGCGGCGAGGTCGCGGCCGTGCTCGGCTCGCTGGCCCAACTGCACGTGCGCGGCGGGGCGGTGGACTGGGACGCCCTGTTCGGGACCCGCCGGCGGGTGGAGCTGCCGACCTACGCCTTCCGGCGGCAGCGCTACTGGCTGAACTCCGCGCCCGCGGTGGTCGCGGCCGAGGAGCCCGCGCCGCAACCGCCCGCGACCGACGACGACCCGGTACCCCTGGCCGACCTGCTGCCGACCCTGTCCGAGGACGACGCGAGGACGCGCGTGCTGGAACACGTGCTGGAGCGGGTCGCCGTCGTGCTGGGCCACCCCTCCGCCGAGACGATCGAACCCGACCAGGAGTTCAAGGACATCGGCTTCGACTCGCTGCTGTCGGTGGAGCTGAGCAAACGTCTGGCCGCGACGACCGGACTCAAGCTGCGGGCGAACCTGGTGTTGCGACACCCGACACCGAGACTGATCGCCGGGCACATCATCTCCTCGATGGCCGACCGCGCGCCGCGATGAGCGCGGCGCCGCGGGCGCTTCCCGGTCCGCAGGACCGTCCCGCCGGCGGGACACCGCACGTTCGCGCGCGGTGTGCCCTGTTCCGGCACCCGTTGTCTTGACCGGCCGATCCACCTCCGTGAGTGTGGAGGTGATCTGCGAATTCCTCAGGTTCCCGAGCCTGTTTGCTGAGGGGATGTTCCCTGTGCGTTCGTTCGGTGCGTCGTCGGCGCATAAAGGATTGTGGCTGGCGCAGAAAATGTCTCCGGAAACGCTGAACCACGCGCTGACCATGTGGGACGTGGACGGTGCACTGGATTCGGCGGTGATGGAATCCGCATTCCGGCACGTCCTCGGCGAAGCGGAGGTGCTGCGCGTCAACTTCGTCGACGACGGCGGCGGACTGCGGCTGATTCCCCGGGAATTGGGGGACTGGCGACCGTTCCTCCTGGACCTGAGCGCCGAGGCGGATCCCGAACAGGCCGCGCGTGAGGCGCTGGCCGAGCTGGTGAGGCAGCCGTTCGACCTGGAGCGGGACCTGCTGTTCCGCTTGGGCGTGATCGAACTCGGGCCGGCCCGCTCGCTCGTGGTGATCGCCTACCACCACCTCATCTCGGACGGGTTCGGCGCGGGTGGCCTGCTGTCGCGGCGCCTCGCCGAGGTGTACACGGCACTGGTCCGGGGGACGGAGATCGCCGAACCGCCGCACCCGTGGGACGTCGAGTCGTTCAGCGCCGAGACGGACCGCTACCGCGACTCGCCGAAGTTCGCCGAGGACACCGCGTTCTGGCGCGAGTACCTCGCGGACGCGCCGCCGCCCGCGCAGGTGCCGCGGATCGCCCTGCCCGACGCGACCCGGTCCGCGCTCGCCGAACCGCTGGGCAGCGCCGACCGCTGGGGGCAGTTGGCCGACGCCATCGGCATGGCGAGTCGAACGCTGACCGTGCCGCGCGCCGAGGCGGACGCCTGGACCGAGACCGCGAAGTCCATGGGCGTCTGGATGTCCTCGCTGGTGACCGCCGCCGCCGCGGTGTACCTCCGACACCGGTGCGACCACCCGGAGTTCCTGCTCTCGCTGGCCGTGGGCAACCGGGTCGGGGCGGCCGGCCGGACCCCCGGCCTGGCGGTGAACGTGGTGCCGGTGCGGGTGAAGGTCCCGCTCGGTGCGACCTTCGGCGAGATCGCCGACGCGGTGGTGGACGAGACGTACGAGATCTTCGGCCGAACCGTCTGCCACTACTCGGAGATCCAGCGCGCGAGCGAAACCGTGCTGAGCGGTCGCGGCAGTTTCGGGACCGTGATCAACGTCGTCGAGTTCGTGGACCGACTGCACTTCGGCGACCACCCGGCGCGCTACCTCGGCGCGACGACCGGCGCCTTCGACGAGCTGGCGATCGGCGTCTACACCGACGGGAGTCCCGAGAGCGACCTCTACGTCCGGCTCGACGCCCCCGCGGGCCTCTACTCCGGAGCCGAACTACACTTCATCGGCGCGGAGTTGATCGCCCATATCCGCGCGATGATCGCCGCGGACCCGCAACTGCCGGTCGGTGCGCTGGACGTGCTCACCGGTGTCGAGCGGGATCGGGTGCTGACGGCGCCGGATCAGCCGCCCGGGCCCGGGGCGACGCTTGCGGAGCTGTTCGCCCGCCGGGTGGAGCAGGCCGGCGACGACGTCGCGGTGGTGTCCGGGGACACGGCGCTGTCGTACCGCGAACTGGACGAGCGGTCGGACCGGCCGGCTCGGGCCCTGCGCCGCCGGCAGGTCGCACCCGAGACGGTCGTGGCGGTGGCGATGCCCCGATCGGCGGACCTGATCGTCGCCCTGCTGGCCGTGGTGAAGGCGGGCGGAGCCTACCTGCCGATCGACCCGACCGCCCCGGCGGAACGCATCAGGTCGGTGCTGAGCGATTCCTCGGCGCGTGTACTGCTCACCGACGCGGCGAGCGCGGCCGGGCTCCCCGGCGATCTGCCCGTGCCGACGATCGTGTTCGACGACCTCGGGTCGCACACCGCCGACGGCGACGACGCACGGGAGGTTTCACCCCTGCCGCATCCGGACAACCTGTTGGCTGTGCTCCATGGCTCCGGATCGAACGGCGCGGCCGGCGGGGTCGCCGTGACGCACCGGAACATCCAGCGGATCGTCGCCGACCGGCACTGGCGCGACGGCGGCCGAGGCACCGTTGTGTGGCACTCGCCGCCCACCTCCGAAGCACTCGCCCTCGAACTGTGGGTGCCGTTGCTGAGCGGCGGCCGGGTGGTCGTGGCCCCGCCGGGGGAACTCGACCTCGATGTTGCGACCGAGCCGCGAGCGGGCTCCACGATGTGGCTGCCCGCCGCCCGGTTCGCGGCGATCGCGGCGGAACGCCCCGAGTGCCTGGCCGGGTTGCGCGAGGTGTGGACCGGTGGTGACCGGGTGCCCGCCGCCGCGGTGCGGCGGATGCGCGAGGCGTGCCCCGAGCTGAGCATCGTCATCGGTCACGGTCCGACGGAAACGACCGGGTTCGCCGCCGGCGACCGCCCGGCGGCGGACGGACCGGCGCGGCCCGCGGGCACGGTCGGCCTGCCGATGGACCACACCGCCCTGTACGTGCTGGGGCCGGGCCTGGCGCCGGTGCCCGCAGGCGTGGTCGGCGAGTTGTACGTGGCCGGGCCCGGCGTGGCCCGCGGCTACCCCGGACAGGCGGGGCGGACCGCCGAGCGGTTCGTACCGTGCCCGTTCGGGCCCGCCGGCGGGCTGATGTACCGGACCGGGGACCGGGTGCGCCGGGGCGACGGCGCACGGCTCGAATACGTGGGCCGTGCCGACGCCCGGGCGGAGGTACACGGGCTGCGGGTCGAACCGGCCGAGGCCGAGGAGGTGTTGGCTGAGCACCCCGGGCTGGCCCAGGCGGTGGTGGTCGGCCGGGAGGACGAGTCCGGGCAACGACGCCTGGTGGCCTACGTGGTCCCGGCGGGCGGCCCGCGCGGCGACCTCTCGGGCGAGGAACTGCGGCGGTTCGCCGCGGCGCGGCTGCCGGAGTTCCTGGTGCCGTCGGTGTTCGTACCGCTGGATCGCCTGCCGGTGACGGCGGGCGGACGGGTGGACCGGGCCGCGCTGCCCAAGCCCGAGTTCGACGACGGGCAGTATCGGGCACCGCGCAACCACACCGAGCGGGTGTTGGCCGCGGCCTTCGCCGACGTGCTGGAGCTGGACCGGGTCGGCATCGACCAGGACTTCTTCGACCTGGGCGGCAACTCGCTGCGGGCGATCCGGCTGGTCGGGCTGATCCGGGCGGAGTTGAACCACGAGGTTTCCATCCGCAAGCTGTTCGCGGCGCGCACCATCACCGGTCTGTCGGACATGTGGGGAGACCTCTCCCGATCGAGCAGGCCGGCCCTGCGCAAGCGCACGAAGGACGGCGAAGTGCTCTGAACGCCGACCGCGATCACCACCACTACCCGCACGGAAAAGGCATGTTCGAATGAGGAGTCCGGTGGAGGAACGGTGGGTGCGTCGCTTCCGCGACGACGACGGGTGCGCGACGAGGCTCGTCTGCTTCCCCCATGCCGGCGGCTGGTCGACCGCGTACCGCACTTGGCCGGTGGGACTGCCCTCGGACGTCGGGGTGTTCGGCGTGCGATACCCGGGCCGGGAGGACCGGCTCGGCGACGCCTTCCCGTCCGGACTGGAGGCGCTCGCGGACGACATCGCCGACGCGCTCGCCGAGTCGACGCACCACCGGCTGGTGCTGTTCGGCCACAGCATGGGTGCCTCGGTGGCGCACGAGGTGGCGCTGCGCCTGCAACGACGAGGGTGTGCGCCGGTCGCGTTGTGCGTGTCCGGCCGGCGTCCGCCGCATGCCCTGGAGGGCCAACGGCGGTTCCTCGGCACGGACGAGGAGATGATCGCCGACGTCGTGCGCTTCGACGAGAGCCGCGCCCCGGTTTTCGTGGACCCGGGCCTGCGGGAGATCCTGCTGCCCGCGTTCCGCGCGGACTACCGATTGGTGGACGAGTATCCCGCCGGCCGGCGGGACCCGCTCGACTGCCCGGTCTACGGCTACACCGGCGACGGCGACCCCGAGGTGACCCCGGAGCAGATGCGCGGTTGGGCGGACACCACGAACGCCGGCTTCCGGCTCCGGGTGTTGCCAGGTGGGCACTTCTACCTCAAGGCCAAGGAGAAGGTGCTGCTCGCGGACCTGAGCGAGGTGCTGCGTCGGATCAAGTACCGTGCGGAGGCCGCTTCCTGAGGTGGGCGCTCGGCGCGACGGGTCGGGCCGGTGGGCAAGGCGGGTCGGGCCGGCCGGATGTCGATGGCGCCAATGGCGCCATCGCAGTCGAGACGACTTGCAGATGGCGCATGCATTGCGCCATGATGGCGTCATGGACGTTTTCGCTACTCCCGACCCGATCTCCGTCAAGCTCGACATCTACGTCGGCGACGTGCAGATCACCGCCGAGGACCGGATCGACACCGTCGTCGAGGTACGGCCGACCGACGAGAGCGACGCCTCGGACGTGAAGGCCGCCGAGCAGACGAGTGTCGGGTTTGCCGACGGCGTGCTGGTGGTCAAGGCCCCGAAGCCCGGGCTGTCGGCCATGAACCCCTCCCGCAAGTCCCGTTCGGTGGACGTGTCGATCGTGCTGCCGATCGGTTCGCACGTGCACGGCGAGGCGGCCCTGGGCGACCTGCACTGCTCCGGCCGGCTCGGCGAGTGCACGTTCAAGACGACCACCTCCAACGTGCGTCTGGAGCAGGTCGGCGCGTTGCGGCTGCGTACGGCCGGCCACATCACCGTGGGTCGTGTCGACGGCGACGCGGATGTCCGCACCTCGATCGGACGCATCCGGATCGGCGAGATCGACGGCGCGGCCGGAGTCAAGAATGCCAACGGCAACACCGAGATCGGCAAGGTCACCGGCGACATCCGGGTCCGCGCCTCCAACGGCGACATCACCCTCGACCACGCCCTGGGCGACCGGACCGACGCCAAGACCGCCAACGGCAGCATCCGGGTCGGCGAAGTGGTCCGCGGTGCGGTCGTGCTCAAGACCGCGTGCGGTGACCTGGAGATCGGCATCGGTGCGGATCGCCCGGCGAAGCTGGAACTGACCACCGGTTACGGGCGCGTACACAACTCGCTGCAAGAGGTGGCCAAGTCGGCCGAGGAGTCGATCGAGGTGCGGATGCAGTCCTCCTACGGCGACATCACCATCCACCACGCCTGACGAACGGCAGGCCCGGGAGCGGGTGTTCCCGGGCCGTCGACGGGATGCGGACCGCATGCACGCGCATCCCGTCGGCCTCCGGCCGATCCGGGCCGGGCGCGACCGGGGCGCGATCGCGCGGGCCGCCGCGCCGCTACTGCACCCAGCCGTTGAACTGCTGCTTGCCGCGCTGGGACCGCCTGCTGTTGGTCAGCGCCGCGGCGGACGCCCGGACCATCCAGGTGTTGACCGAGATGCCCTGGCTGGACGCCGCCTTCTCGATCTGTTCCTTCATCTCCTCCGGGGGCCGGAAGTTGATCCGGGCCGTGGCGCCGCTGCGCGGGCCACCGAGGGCGCCGGTCAACCAGTCGCTCGCCGCGTCACCGGTTTCGGCCGGGTCGTCCCCGGCGGGTCCGCCGTCGCTCGGGGGCGCGGTCACCACGAAGCTGGGATCCATCCCGCGCAGGCGCAGGTCCACCGAGCCGGGCGCCAGGTCCCGGCTGATCTCGTCGACCGCGGCCGACAGGACCTTGAGCAACGTGAGCCGGACGGCCGACTCCAGCGGGGCGACGAGTCGCTCGGCAACCGCGCGGGTCTCGGTGTCTCCGGCCGCGGAGGCTGCGACCAGCTCGTCGCGCAGCGCCTCGACGTACTCACGTAGTTCCATGGAACTATCATGGCACATCGATTGCGCCGCGCGGCGCCTGAC
The DNA here is from genome assembly GCF_042754445.1 of Embleya sp. NPDC059213. NCBI lineage: Bacteria > Bacillati > Actinomycetota > Actinomycetes > Kitasatosporales > Streptomycetaceae > Embleya > Embleya sp. NPDC059213. The sequence continues at coordinate 145,154 of NZ_JBHZAV010000001.1, read as the reverse complement.
CGGCGCGCCATTTGTCGGCGCTGTCTTTGTCCTGGTACGTGTGGTGTTTCGGTCGATCGACCGACGCTATTCGGATGCCTTCGGGTCACAACGCGCGAGTGGATTCGGGCAGCCTGTCGCCATCGGCGAGGGCCATGGCGCCATGATGACGCCATGGCGTTCGCGGTCCGGCTCAGCAGTATTCGGCGCTCAGGATGGGCAGGATGGTCTCCGCCCCCCAACTGGCGTTGTAGTTGAACGCGATCCGGTGCCGGCCGTCGTCGGTGGTGGCGACCATGGAGATCCACCCCAGCATGCCGCCGTCGTGGTACCACACGGTGGTGCCGCAGCCCAGCGTGTACCGCTCGATGCCGAGTCCGTAGGAGGCGCCCGGAAAGTCGGGGTTGTCGACGGTCGCCTTCATCGCCGCCAACTGCCGCGGCGGCAGCAGCTTTCCGCGCATCAGGGCACCGTAGAACCGGTTCAGGTCGGCCGCGCTGGAGATGATGTCGCCGTTGCCCCAGCTCTGGGACCCGTTGACCGCGGTGACGTCGTCGACGCGATCCGGCTGCGCCGGGAAGAGCTTGGCGTAGCCTCGGCTGCTCGGTCGGGGCAGGCGGCTGCTCCGCCCGGGGGTGGAGGTCGCTTCCAGGCCCAGTGGTTCGATGATGCGGTCGCGTACCTCGTCCTCGTACGACCTGCCGCCGACCCGCTCGACGATCAGCGCCGCCAGCACATCGTTGGTATTGGAGAACGAGTGCCGGGCCCCGGGCGTGAACAGCGGCTCGTGGGACAGACCCACCCGCACCCGCCACTCGGGCGTCAGCGTGTCGTAGCGGTGCCGGAGGTAGCCGTCGCCCGCCAGGTACGCCTCGCCGTACGCCGGGTCGGCGAGGTAGTCGAACAGGCCGCTGGTGTGGTTGAGCAACTGGCGCACGGTGATCGTGCGGCCGTCGTTGCCGTTGCCGCGGACCAGGCCGGGCAGTCGGCGCTCCACGGTGTCGTCGAGGTCGAGCCGGTGCTCCGCCTCCATCTGGAGCAGCACGGTGGCCACGAAGGTGTTGGTGAGGTTGCCGACGCGGAACCGGTCGTCCTTGCCGCGCGGCGCACCCGTGCTCAGATCGCCCACGCCCGGCGCCGACTTCCAGACTCCGTCGGCATCGTGTACCTGTGCGGTGATGCCCGGAACACCGGCCCGCACGGCCGCGTCCAGCGCGCGCTGCGTCGCCTGGTGGCCGCCCGCCCCGGCACCGGTGCCCCGCGCCGCCTGGGCGGAACCGGTGAAGACGCCGGCCGCCATCGCGATGGCCGCCAGCACGGCCACACCGGCCCTGGATCTTTTGCGTATCGCCATTTCCGCGCTCCCGGGAGTCGTCACTACTCGCCTGTATGCCGTACTCGTGCGGTCCGTCGGCGGCAGCGTAGATCACCATGGCCGGGTACGGGGCGGTTGCGCGGCAAGAGCGCGGCCGACGCGGAAAGCGCGTTCGCGTGTCTCGCCGGCGGGACAGCTCAGGCGGTCTGCATGCCCCTGGCGCGGGCGGTGCGCGAGGCGGTTTCGGAGCCGAGCAGGTCGAGCACCTCGCGGGCACGATCGGGCCGGGTCGAGGAGGCGGGCACGGCCGCGCCGAACGTCGAGGTGATCGCGGCGGTGCCGGGCAGCGGGCCGATCACGGTGACGCCGGGCAGGTCCATCAGTTCGCTGTGCTGTTGCAGGGCCAGGTCGGCCGCGCCGGACGCGAGCAGGCTGCCGACCGGCACGCCCGGCGGGGCCTGGACGAGGCGGGTGCGGAGCGGGTCGGCGAGGTCGAGCCGGGCGATCAGTTCGAGCAGGGCGGTGCCGCTGGGCCCGGTGGAGTAGGCGATCCGGTCGGCGGCCAGCAGGGCGGCGCGCAGGTCGGCTGCCGAGTCGAGGGCCGGCACCGGCGACCCGGACGGCACGGCGGCCACGACCCGGGACACCCACAGCGGGCGCACGGTGCCCTCGACCAGGTGTCCCTCGCGGGCCAACTCGGCCAGTGCCCCGTCGGCCAGCACGAGCACATCGGCCTCGGCGCCCTCGCGTATCCGCCGCGCGATCTCGACCCCGCCGGCCGACTCGAAGCCCACCCCGATGCCGTGCGCGAGCCGAACGTGGTCGGCAACCTCGGCCAGGATCAACCGCGTTGCCATCGAGGACAGCCCACGGATGCGTCGGTCCACGTCGCCTCCCCATGTTCGGCAGTCGGTACGTCCGGCGATCGGGCAGTCGGTCCGTGCACCCCCGTCGGCGCGGACCGGTCGCGCGACCGAGCGCCGGACGTCTGCGCCGAGCCTGCCAGGCGGGCCCGGATCCGCCCGGGCGGGCTTCCGCCTGGCGGAAACACCGCCCGACCCGAGGCCGTCCCGGATGCCAGGGTTCGAGGAGTTCGAGATGTTCGCCGCGTTCCGGGAGATGCCATGGCCGATGCCGCCGCTGTCGACACCGTCACTTCGGTTCCGATAACAATCGTCGGGGCCGGTCCGGCCGGGCTCATGCTGGCGCATCTGCTCGGTCGCGCGGGCATCGAGGCGGTCGCGATCGACACCCGCACCCGGCACGAGATCGAGACCACGCAGCGCGCCGGCATCCTGGAGGCGGACGTCGCCCGGGACCTGGTCGAGACCGGCGTGTCCGACCGGATCCTGCGCGACGGCGACGAGCACGAGGGCATCGAGCTGCGCTTCGGCGGCCGGCCGTACCGCATCGACTTCCAGGAACTGGTCGGCGAGTCGGTGTGGCTCTACCCGCAGACCGACGTGTTCATCGACCTGGCCGCCGCCCGGGACCGCGACGGGGGCACCGTGCACTTCGGCGTCCGGGACACCGAGGTCCTCGACGTCACGAGCGAGCAGCCCCGGGTGCGCTACACCGCGCCCGATGGGACCCGCCACGAGATCCGGGCGCGCTACGTGGTCGGCGCGGACGGGTCGCGCGGCATGTGCCGCGGCCTGGTGCCCGAGGACCGGCGGGTGCGCTACACCAAGGAGTACCCGTTCGCCTGGTTCGGCATCATGACCGAGGCGCCGGCGAGCGCGCCCGAGCTGGTGTACGCCTGCTCCGAGCACGGCTTCGCGCTGATCAGCCAACGCACCGAGACCGTGCAGCGGATGTACTTCCAGTGCGACCCGCACGAGCCGGTCGACGCCTGGTCGGACGACCGCATCTGGGCGACGCTCCAGGCCCGGGTGGCCGGCGAGGACGGCTTCCGGCTCGCCGAGGGGCCGATCTTCGAGAAGACGGTGCTGCGGTTCCGCTCGTTCGTGCAGGAGCCGATGCGCTGGGGCTCGATGGTCCTGGCCGGCGACGCCGCACACACGGTGCCGCCGACCGGCGCTCGCGGCCTCAACCTCGCGCTGCACGACGTCAAGGTGCTCGCCGACGTGCTGGTGCGGGCATTCGGCGGCGAGGGCGCCGGAGCACTGGAGGACTACCAGCCGCGCGCCCTGCAACGGGTGTGGCGGGCCCAGAACTTCTCCTACTGGATGACCCGACTCCTGCACACCGCGCCGGGCGGCACGCCGTTCGACTTCCGACGTCGGCTCGGCGAACTCGAGAACGTGGTGGGCACCCGCGCCGGCCGCGGCTACCTCGCCGAGCAGTACACCGGCTGGCCCACCCGCACCTCGGCCTGACCCCGGACACCCCCAGGAGAGAACGCATGATCATCGACTGCCACGGTCACTTCACCACCGCGCCGGCGCAACTCGCACAGTGGCGGGATCGGCAGGCGGCGGCGGTCGCGGACCCCCGCGACGCGCCCGACCCCGACGACCTGGTCATCACCGACGACGACCTGCGTCGGGCGATCGAGGGCAACCAGCTCCGCCTGATGGACGAGCGCGGCAGCGACCTGACCGTCTTCTCGCCGCGGGCCAGCTTCATGGCGCACCACATCGGCGACTTCGAGGTCTCCTCGATCTGGGCGCGGATCTGCAACGACCTGGTCCACCGGGTGAGCACGCTCTACCCCGACCGGTTCGCGACGGGCGCGATGTTGCCGCAGTCGCCGGGCGTCGACCCGGCGACCTGCCTGCCCGAGCTGCGCCGCGCGGTGGAGGAGCTGGGCGCGGTGACGATCAACCTCAACCCCGACCCGTCGGGCGGCCACTGGAGCGCCCCACCACTGACCGACCGTAGCTGGTACCCGATCTACGAGGCGATGGTCGAATACGACATCCCCGCGATGATCCACGTCAGCACCTCGTGCAACCCGGCCTTCCACACCACCGGCGCGCACTACCTCAACGCCGACACCACGGCGTTCATGCAATTGATCCAGGGCGACCTGTTCGCCGACTTCCCGACGTTGCGGTTCGTGATCCCGCACGGCGGCGGCGCGGTGCCCTACCACTGGGGCCGGTTCCGCGGCCTGGCGATGGCGCTGGGCAAGCCGGACCCCGAGACGTTGTTGGACAACGTCTTCTTCGACACCTGCGTCTACCACCAGCCCGGCATCGACCTGCTCACCCGGGTGATCCCCAGCCGGTCCGTGCTCTTCGCCAGCGAGATGATCGGCGCGGTCCGCGACGTCGACCCGCGCACCGGTCACCACTTCGACGACACCAGGCGATACGTCGACGCCACCGCGAACCTCTCCGACCCGGAGCGGGCCGACGTTTACGCCGGCAACGCCCTCCGCGTCTACCCCCGACTCGCCGCCCGCCTGGCCGCGGCCGGTCACTGAGACCCCAGGAGCACACCCCATGGAGCACACCGAGATCGGCGTCGTGCACACCTCGATCACCCGGGCCGACCCCGAAGCGGTCGCCGCGCTGTCGGCGTTCGGCGTGGCCACGATCCACGAGGCGATGGGCCGGGTCGGGCTGATGCGCCCCTACCTGCGCGGGGTCTACTCGAAGGCCCGGTTGTGCGGTACGGCGGTGACCGTGTTGCTGCAGCCCGGCGACAACTGGATGTTGCACGTCGCCGCCGAGCAGATCCGCGAAGGCGACGTCGTGGTCGCGGCCTGCACCACCGAGAGCGAGGACGGCTTCTTCGGTGAACTGCTCGCCACCTCGTTCCGCGCCCGGGGCGCCCGGGGCCTGGTCATCGACGGCGGCGTGCGCGACGTGGCCGAGCTGGAGGAGATGGACTTCCCGGTCTTCGCGCGGGCGGTCAACGCCAAGGGCACCGTCAAGGCCACGCTCGGCTCGGTCAACGTGCCGGTGGTCTGCGCCAACGCCCTGGTCCGCCCCGGCGACGTGGTCGTGGCGGACCGCGACGGCGTCGTCGTGGTGCCGCGCGAACGGGCCGCCGAGGTCGCCGAGGCGTCCGCGCGGCGCGAGGAGAACGAGGAGGGCAAGCGCGCGCGATTCCGCGCGGGCGAACTCGGCCTGGACATGTACGACATGCGCGGCCCGCTGGCCGCGCTCGGACTGCGCTACGAGGACCGGGGATGACCGAGAACTTCGCGAAGACCCCCGGCTGGTTGGACTGGTACGCCCAGCCGAGCCGGCCGCGCTTCCGGCTGCCCGGGGGCGCCGTCGACGCGCACTGCCACGTCTTCGGCCCGGGAGCGGAGTTCCCGTTCGCCCCCGAACGCAAATACACCCCCTGCGACGCGTCCAAGAAGCAACTCTTCGCGCTCCGCGACCACTTGGGCTTCGCCCGCAACGTCGTGGTCCAGGCGACCTGTCACGGCGCGGACAACGCCGCCATGGTCGACGCGCTGCGCGCCTCGGGGGGCCTGGCCCGGGGCGTCGCGACGGTGCGGCCGGGGATCTCGGACGGGGAACTGCGCGAACTGCACGAGGCCGGCGTGCGCGGCGTGCGGTTCAACTTCGTCAAGCGCCTCGTCGACGCGGCACCGCGGCAGGACCTGTGGGACGTGGTCGAGCGGATCAAGCCGTACGGCTGGCACGTCGTGATCTACTTCGAGGCCGCCGACCTCGCCGACCTGCGCGACTTCTTCCTGGACATCCCGGTGCCGCTGGTGATCGACCACATGGGCCGACCCGACGTCACCCGGGACCCGCACGGCCCGGAGTTCGAGGCGTTCGTCGACTTCGTCCGGGCCAGACCCGACATCTGGTGCAAGGTGACCTGCCCGGAACGGCTCTCGGCGAGCGGCCCCGCGGCCCTGGACGGCGAACAACACGCGTATCGCGACGTCGTCCCGTTCGCCCGACGGGTGGTCGAGGAGTTCCCCGACCGGGTGTTGTGGGGCACCGACTGGCCACACCCCAACCTCACCGCGCACATGCCCGACGACGGCCTGCTCGTCGATTTCATCCCGCACATCGCGCCGACGCCGGAACTGCGCCGCAAGCTCCTGGTCGACAACCCGATGCGGCTGTACTGGCCGGACGCCACCTGACCCACCGTACGATCGGAATCCCACCATGGCGCTGGACAAGACCTACAAACTGGTTCCGGGAACGACCGTCTTCGACGCCGAGCAGTCCGCCAAGGGCTACCACCTCAACCAGTTCTGCATGTCGCTGATGACGGCGGCCAATCGTGCCCGCTACCTCGCCGACGAGCGCGCTTACCTGGACGAGTGGCCGCTGCGCGAGGCGCAGAAGCAGGCCCTGCTCGACCGCGACCTCAACGCCGCGATGGCCGAGGGCGGCAACATCTACTTCCTCGCCAAATGGGGCGCGGCCCTGGGCCTGTCGTTCCAGCAGATGGCGGGCTCGATGACCGGCATGACCGAGCACGACTATCGCGAGATGATGGTCGGCGGCGGTCGCTCCATCGAGGGCAACCGGATCGACCACGCCGTCCTGGACGCGGCGTACGCCGACCCGACACCGCCGACCGAACACGCCACGATCACCGCCGGCGTCTTCACCTCGCACGTGCCGGCGATCGGCGCGGCGATCGACCACGGCAAGACCGACGAGCCCTATTGGCAGCCGCTCTTCGAGGGCTACGAGTACGCCAAGCAGTGGGAGCGGGAGAACATCCCCGACGTGGTCTTCCTGGTCTACAACGACCACGCCACCGCGTTCGACGTGTCGCTGGTACCGACCTTCGCGCTCGGTACCGGCGCGGCCTACCCCACCGCCGACGAGGGCTACGGGCCGCGGCCGGTTCCGGGCATCGAGGGACACCCCGAACTCGCCGCACACATCGCGCACTCGCTGATCCGCGACGACTTCGACCTCACCCTCGTCAACGAGATGGCCGTCGACCACGGCCTGACCGTCCCGCTGTCCCTGATGTTCGGGGACGTCGACGCGTGGCCGTGCAAGGTGATCCCGTTCCACGTCAACGTGGTGCAGTACCCGGTGCCCTCGGGCGCCAGGTGCTACGAACTGGGCCGGTCGCTGCGCAAGGCGATCGAGTCCTACGACAAGCCGTTGAAGGTCCAGGTGTGGGGTACCGGCGGGATGAGCCACCAGCTCCAGGGCCCGCGCGCCGGCCTGATCAACCGCGAGTGGGACAACGCCTTCCTCGACAGGCTGATCCGGGACCCGGCCGGTCAGTCGCGGGTGCCGCACCTGGAGTACGTCGAAGAGGCGGGCTCGGAGGGCATCGAGCTGGTCATGTGGCTGATCGCCCGCGGGGCGATGAGCGACATCGACGGCTCGGGCGAGGTCGAGGTCAAGCACCGCTTCTACCATGTGCCGGCCTCCAACACCGCCGTCGGCCACCTGATCCTGGAAAACCACCCGCGGGCCCAGGCGCCCGCCGCGAAGGAGTGACATGAGCGCCGAACAGACCGTCCGGATCGCCCTCGCCGGGGGCGGCGCCTTCGGCGCCAAGCACGCCGCCGCGCTGGCGCGGATCGAGGGTGTCGAGGTGACCGCGATCGTGAGCGGCACCCTGGAAAGCGCCCGGAAGTTCGCCGCCGAACAGGGCGTGGGCCGCGGCGTGGCCTCCCTGGAGGAGGCACTGGCGATGGACGACGTCGACGCCGTCGTCCTCGCCACACCCACACCCATGCACGCCGCCCAGACGATCGCCTGCCTGGAGGCGGGCAAGCACGTCCAGGTGGAGATCCCGCTCGCCGACTCGCTCGCCGACGCCGAGGCGTGCCTGGCCGCGCAACAGCGCACCGGACTGGTCGCGATGGTGGGCCACACCCGCCGCTTCAACCCCAGCCACCAGTGGGTGCGCCGACAGGTCACGGCGGGGGACTACCGCATCCAGCAGATGGACGTGCAGACGTACTTCTTCCGCCGCAAGAACCTCAACGCCCTCGGTGAGCCGAGGTCCTGGACCGACCACCTGCTGTGGCACCACGCCGCGCACACCGTCGACCTGTTCGCGTACCAGACCGGGTCGCCGATCGTGCAGGCCAACGCGATCCAGGGCCCCATCCACCCCGAACTCGGCATCGCCATGGACATGTCGATCCAACTGCGCGCGGAGAACGGCGCGATCTGCACCCTGTCGCTGTCGTTCAACAACGACGGACCGCTGGGCACGTTCTTCCGCTACATCGGCGACACCGGCACCTACCTGGCGCGCTACGACGACCTGGTCACCGGCAAGGACGAACCGATCGACGTGAGCGGGGTCGACGTCTCGATGGACGGCATCGAACTCCAGGACCGCGAATTCGTCGCCGCCATCCGCGAGGGGCGCGAGCCGAACTCCTCGATCGCCCAGGTGATGCCCTGCTACCGGACACTGGCCGCCCTCGAGAAGCAGCTCGCCGCTGCCGCGAACTCGTGACCGCGACCCGCCCGTCGAGCCCGGGCCACGCGCCGCGCCGGATCGGCCCGATCGAGGTCTCGGCGATCGGCACCCCCGCCGTGTCGGACCTCACGGGCCGCGCCGGTGTATCGCTCGTAGAGGGCGTGCTCGGCGACCGGGTCCAGGGCCGCCGTCGGCTCGTCCGGCAACAACAGCAGCGGGGTGCGTTTCATCATCGCGCGTGCGGTGGCCACGCGTTGCCACTGGCCGCCGGACAGTTCGACGCCGTCCCGGTAGGTCCGACCCAGGTGCGACGCGAGACCGTCGGGCCGGCGGTCCGGAAGGCGCTCCGCGTCCGCGGCCTCCAACGCGCGGGCAACCGGCGCCGCCTCGTCCATCCGGGCGGGGTCGCCGGCTCCGACGCTGTGCTGTCCGCTGGTCTCCAGCCTGGCGTAGTCCTGGAAGGTCCCGGAGACACGTTCGCGCCACCGGTCGATGTCCAGGTCGGTCAACGGCGTGCCGTCGACGAGCAATCGGCCGCCGTCGGGGGTGTACAAACCGCACAACATCTTGACCAGCGTCGTACCCCATCACGCCCATGTGCGCCAGGCCGACCACCTTCGGCTCCTGCCGTGGGACCGCCGACCGGACCTGCACATCGCCTGGGGCGGCGGCAACGCTTTCGCCCGGAGCGTGCACAGCACGCCGCTGCTGGACCCCGTCCCGGCCCAGGTCTTCTACTTCGGCGACCTGGACGTGGCCGGGGTGCGGATCGCGGCAGCCGCGACGCAACAGGCCGAGGAGTTCGGACTCGGCCTGCCGCGACCCGCCGTGCCCTTCTACCGCTTCCTCGTCGAGGGCCCACCCTCCTGGCGCGGCCCCGACCGCAGCAACCGGCCCGGCAGTTCCCACGGCACGCTGCTTCCGTGGTTCCCGCCGGACCTGCGCCCCGCCATCGCCGACCTCTTCGCCACCCGTCGGCGCATCCCCCAGGAACGACTCGGTCTGTCGGCGCTACACGCCGACCCCTCCCTCTGGCTGTGGCTGATCGATCCGCCCTGAGGGCGCCCGGGCCCTATCGGGTCCTTGTCGGGTTCAGATGCGGTCGGCGGCGATCAGGAGGTATTGGAAGGAGCCGTCCCGGTAGGAGTTGATGAACGCCTCCTCGATGCCGGTGACCAGGGAGGAGGTGGCTCGCGCCTCCCAGTAGGGCAGCGTTGCCGGGGTCAGGTCGATGACGGCCTGGGGGACGAGGCGGTTGTCGGCCATGGTGCGCATGTACTCGCGGCGCGAGTGGATGTTGCACTCGAAGTGCGCGTTGATCCGGGAGACCCACTTCGAAGGCTGGCCGTAGCGGGGGTTCCAGCAGCCGGTGATGGTCACGTAGCGGCCGCCGACGGCGAGGATGCGGGAGTGCTCGGCGAAGAGGTCGTCCAGGTCGACGTACATGCTCGACTCGTTGTTCCACGAGGCCGCCACCCGCCCCGTCTCGAAGGGCATGTCGAGCATGTTGCAGACGCGGGCGTGCACGGAGTCCGCGATGCCGAGTTCACCGGCCCGCCGGTTCGCGAACTCGGCCTGCTTGGCCGACAGCGTGACGCCCTCGACGTCGCAGCCGAAGCGCTGGTGGGCCATCACCATCGAGCCGCCGCGGCCGCAACCGGCGTCCACGAGCGTGTCCTCGCGGCCGATGGTGCCCAGGTGGTCCAGGAGGGTGTCGGTCTGGGCCGATTCCAGGCGGTGCAGCTCGGCGATCAGCCGCTGCTCGTAGCCGCTGTCACCGGTGTTCCCGAGGGCGGCGTGGTCGACGGGGCCGATCCCGTAGTGGTGGTGGTAGAGACCGTCCACGTCGCCGAGCCGCAGGTTCACCGGCCGCGCCTCGTGGTCCCAGTAGCGGGCGATGTCGCCCTGGTAGGGCGTGGCCGGGGCGGGCACGAACGCGGAGACAGGGGCGACGATGTGCTGGGTGTTGGTCACAGATGAGTCCGTTCTTACCAGAAGTCGGGAAGGCTGTAGCGGTAGGTGTTGGTCCGGTGCCAGTAGTGGTTGCCGTCGACCCACGCGGCCACGCCCCGCAGGAAGCGCGGCAGGGCGGCGATCGGCAGCTCGGCGGCCAACTCGGCGGCGGCGGCCTCGAAGGCGTGCATGAGCTCGTTGTGGACCTCGATCGCCTTCAGATAGGCGTCGCGCTCCGAGCAGCCCTCGCGGTCGGCGATCACCACGGGCAGGTTCAAGTGGCGTCCGGGGGAGGCCAGTTCCTTGGTGTACGAGTACAGGTCGTTGACGATCGTGGTCGCGTTCCCGGCGAGCGCGATGACCCGTTGCATGCCGGGGTGGGCATGCAGGTCCGCGGCCAGTTCGTAGCCGCCGACGGTGTCGGTGATGGTCGGGCAGGGGCGGAAGTTGTTGAACTGCCGCATCGCCAGGTATTCCCACACCTCCGGTACGTGGTCCGTCTCGGACCAGGACGCCTCCGCGAGGTACCCCAGGTGCAGCCGCGCCATGTCGTGCCGGAAACGATCGGCCTGGGACGGGGTGGCCTGCCCGACGAAGTACTCCATCGCCGAGCGGTAGGCGCGCCGCGGGGCGTCCGAGTGCAACGACCGGGCCCACTGGGGCTCGTACTCCGTCGTCGTCCACACGGGATCGAGGGCGGTATGCGCCAACAACAGGCGCCCGCCCAGGCCGACGGGCGAGCCGCCGTGGTCCTCGCAGTAGCAGTCGTCGACGGCGTTCTCCGCCGCCATCAGTCGCGCCGCGATCATCAGGTGGTCGATGGTGGGCGCGTCCGGATGGCAGGCGACCATGTAGCGGCCCACGGAGAAGCCGTCGAACTGGTCCTCCCAGTCGGGCGGGAAGAGCTCCACCTCGTCCACGGCCCAGGACTTGATCCGGCGGCCGACCTCCTCCGCCCGTACCGGGTCGGGCTCCGGCACCGGGTGGTGGTAGAGGCCCGGGATCGCGATGCCCTCGGTCGGTGGTTGGGCCGGCGGTTCGGCGGGTGCGGGCGGCTCTTCCCGCCGGTACGGGAACAGCCCTGCCGTGCCCAGGCCACTGGGGCCGCGCAGGATGCGCGCCGGCGCGGGACGCGGGGATCCGGCCGGGACCGGGGACGTGGGTGCGGGCAGGCTCGACGGCGAGGAAGAAGGCCCGGGCTGGGGCATCCGCAACTCCTTGGCTCCTTGGTGAGTGGATGGGCTGTCCCCGAATCCGGGCGTGCTCGGTGGACCGGCCGACCCGGGACGGTGCGTGGTGTCGTGCTCCGCGCGAGCCGGCGGAGCGTGTGCTAGGGAGCCCCCACGGGGGTCGGGGGCACGAGCCAGGGCCCGGGGGGGGGGGCGAGGGTAGACACCCCCCCCCGCCCGGCGGGGGCCCCCCCGGCCGGGGGGCTGATG